>JBAXRC010000001.1:0-19192 GCA_037131415.1 bacterium
GATCTGCTGGTAATAGCGGGGGGCCTTGCCGGAAGCGCCCGCGTGGTAATCCTGGGTGATAATAGCCTGTTCGGCAGGTTTCAGGCCCTTTGCGACGCAATAACGGTGCCAGAGTTCGGCCGGGGATGGGAAAGCCGTCATGGGTATCGCCCGCTCCACTTCTCCCTCCCGGCGGGTGCGATCATGTTCCAGAAAAGCATCGCCATTGGTGCTGAAGGCAAATGGCACATCGAGGGACTCGGCCCCGGTGAGGGCCTGTTGCATCCCCGCCCCGACAGAATGGGCATTGTCCTTGACCTCAATAACGGCAATGGGGATTCCGGGCTTGTAATAGAGAACGTAATCGGCACGCCGGGCCTCCCCGCGTGTAACTTGGGAGCCCCGAACAATTACGCGACCGGCGGTAAAGGTCACCTCTTCGCGGAGTTGAGATTGTAAATCCCAGCCAGCGGCGACCAGCGCGGGAGTGATGAATTTGGTGCATATGTCACGTTCCGACAACGCCTTCTTGTCTGCCTCGTTATTGCCGTCGCACAACATATGCCGGAAGTTACACCTTCTGGCCAATAAATCAAGGCTCAGATGAATAAACATCCAGAGGACAGGTATTCCCTCTGTTTTCCATCTCCCGGCACGGTCCTCCATCCCCTGCCCGCCCAAGAAAAAATGCCCCTGATTCACACCTGCGCCAGCAAGGCTTTGGACTTGAAAGCGGATAGGATGCTCCCTATCATCCGCTCGTTGTTTTTACCCCCGTAGCTCAGCTGGATAGAGCATCGGATTTCTAAACAGAAAAGGCTATTTTTTAACTACCCCCAGCAAAGCATTACCAGTCAATGTTTTCAGGGGTTTTGTTGATGCTGCCTTAAATGATGCTCCTCTCCCATTCTGGGCTATTCTGGGTAGTTCTGGGTCGAGTGGATGTCCCAAAATGTCCCGAAAAATGAGCATCGGACTTTGCATCCGATGGGCTGTCCGCCAGCGACATTTTCGCCGGACAAAAAACCGGTGATTTGAAAATGCAAATGTCCCAGAATGTACCAGGATGAGCATCGGAAAATCTATCCGGTATGCGGCATCCTTCCTCGTCGATGGTATTGGACGACCCGCATACCGTCCGGAACTGATGCGTTGCAAAACGCGATATTCCACCGCACACGTGGGTCTTCAAAGCGGACAACCCCCAGGTCACACGCTTCCGGATCGAATCGACCGCCGACCCATTCCAGAAGGCTATCATGGTCTTCCGCCTGGTGATCTTTCAGGCTCCGCTTGAAATTCTCATATCCGCCTGGTCCTCCACAATCTTCCGGCGGACAAGCGTTCTCACCGCCGACACATCGGGGATAGACGCTGTCCGGCTCCTTCTCCAGAACGGCCTCTAGCTCCACCGAATGGATCCAATTGTCTCCAAAGTCATACACATACTCCGCGCGGGTGTTGACCAGCGTAAAGAACCGGGAGATCCGAGTCTTCCAGCCCGGCAGGGTCTTGTATGACATAAAGTCCTCATCCTCCTCGTCAGGAATCCCGAACCGGGTGAGCGCATCAGTGGATGGGTTTGGCAGGGTAAACAGGTGAAGGTGGTAATCGAGCCAGCCGAAAGCATCGGTGATGGCACAATGGAGATCCCAGAATGTATAACACCCCGGAACCTGAATTCGCCGCCACACCAGTGGCTTGGTTTCCTGAAGGGTGACCTTGAACTGGTACACCTTCGTAAAAGAAAGTGGAACGGCAAAAGGCGTGGACGCCGCGGGTGCTTTCCGGGGAACACGCTGCAAATCAACCCGTTTCGGATCCCCTGCTGCCACAGGAGTGGAACCCTTTTGGCCCACCGTCTCGCCCGGAGGAACCACGGGATCTCCCCCGGCGTCAAGCCCGGACACTTTGGAGCGCAGTTCGCAAAACGCCTCCACAGGATAAGCGAAATGCAGAGTGCCCATGGGGGTTCGGTTCAACTGCATCGACGCATCAAACGGGGATAGCCCCCTGCAGCCCATAGAAAAGGTGGCGTTCCTCTCCAGGTCGTTCATGGATGCAGTAATGGACCGGTTCAGTGCCTTCGAATAGCGAATGACATCGGCGCTCGGGGCGATAAATCGCTCATAGTACGGCGCCATCTTATACTCCTGCAGCACCTAGCGAAGCATGGCGAAACCATCCCGCAGAAACGTGTGGTCATCGGTAATCCCTTTCCCGTGCAAGACCACGGAAAACAGCGACACCGTGTTGGTGATGAGGATGTACTGTGCCCGATTGACCGTGAACACCCGGGCCGACCAGTCGGCAAACGGATTGGGATCCGCCGGCAGTATAATCCCTGGCTCCGCATGAATCTTCTTCCCCAATCTCGCCGACAACCGCATGATCATGGTGCTATCTCCCCCTTTTCGACACGTTATCGGCACGTGTCGAAATCATCGACATGTTAGTTTGCCAACAAAGATCATCTCTCCAAACATCCGATTATTTCGGACGGTTCAATTCGCATCAACCCCAACCGTTCAGGGGCAAAATAACTTACTACTTCCGCAATTTGTCAATTGCGACCCAATCACCAGGGGCGCGCTCATACTGCCAGAAGGTCCAGCCGTTACAGGTGCGCCGCTTGCACGCGAGTGCGGCGGCCATGGACGGGGAAGTATAGACTTTGCCGTCATAACGGACGGTTCCGTCACGACGAACACGGGCGGTGAGGATTTCGCCCTTGAATCGGGCGCGAAGCAACATGGGAGTGGAGATATATTCCGCGAGAGCCGGGGTGCGGCCATCATGCTCTTCTTGGACTAGAGTTATGGGCTTTTTTTCTTTCCGACTACCGCCAAACAGGCCATCCATCTCCGATAGCACACATTTCTTGATATCCCGGCGGAACCTCCGGCGCAGGTCCTCCGATTTCGCAAACTTCCCCTTCTGCTTATTGCCGGAGGGTTTGACTGTCCGCAACATCAAGGCCTCAAGTTCTCGCAGGTGATTGTCGCCGACCGTCAGGTAGACCGAGAATTGGTCCCAAGAATCACCGTGTCTGTCCTTAAGATGCTGTTGCAGGCGATTGCGCAGATTGGTTGCCAAGCCGACATAGTAGAGTTTCCCGCGGCGATATAGCGCATAAATCCCCTGCCGCCCCCGTGCATACTGCCCAATTATATCCTGATGCCGCTCTAAAGCCTGCCGGGAGATATTCTCCAAGTGTTGACAAACTAACTGCGTGCGTCTTTTCATTAGTCTTCTCCCTTTTGTTGGCTCACCGTCCAGGCAGAAGCCTCATCCAGCTTCGTTTCCTGAATATATTGCAATACCGTCGGAAGCTCTTCACACTCTTTAGCCTGGCCGCTTTCCTCCACCGTTAAAGCAAAATCCTCCAGCGAGGGATTCGTCAGTGGTGACCCCGTCAGATAACTGCGCGGCACGGCTTTGCCGTCCCTTATGCGGTCCATTATGCCAGATCCAACGCGATACAAGGGTACGGGGCAATCCAACGCTAGAAACGTAAGACGGGCCATTGCCTTGAGTTGGACCCGAGCTGGGCCATAACTCCAGTCCCAAGTGTCTGAATAGACCCGGTACTTCATGATCTCTTCATCACCGAATTCCGCGATTCGCTCCGTTAACAGCAACACAAGGGGCTGTGTTCGGTCGTCGGCCGCGTTCAACTCTTTCGTGCAATACAAAGCGCGCACAGGGAACCAGTCATCATCGCGCTTCAAGGTCGCAAGATCGCGGAATAAATTCACCGGGCGCTTATAGATCGTTCGAGATGCATACAGCCGGTCGCTAACGCCATCCAACCACTCCCGCTCCACCCCGAAAAGCTTAACGGTTTCATCCAGCACATCGTTTGTAAGCACACTCAAGAGTGAATCACGCGAATTTAACTTATCCAATCCCATCTGCGGCAGCAGACGAGGGATCTGCGACACAGCCACACCATGTGCACCAAATAGCACCAGAAACCTTTCCGCAATGATATCCGTCGGAGTCTGGGCTTTTCGGACAAATAGTTTTCGCAAAAGCCCATTGATGCTAACCGACAGCGGCCCGATAGGGATCGAAAGATCGATTAGGTCTTCAGCCACAATAGTACCTCCTGGTATACACGCCTCACCCTAAAACAAATTATTTCCTCAACATGATTTTCATGACCACTAAGCGCATCAAACAACATGCAAGTTCGCAAACAAGCCGCGCATACGCCCCTGCACCCATGGCGGATATTGAGCCCACATGCTTTCAACGCGATCGCGATAAAGTTTGGCAATCTCAACAAACTTAGCCTTCTGATCTCCCCGTAGAAGGCGGCGTACTGCGCTAACGGTGTCGGACGCCAAGGAGATGTGAACCACATACAGGAAAAGAGAATGCCGTCGCTCGGCATCATCCGTCTTTTCGCAAAGTTCAGCAATAAAGTGAGGGAAGATCGAGAACCACTTATCCTGATTGCTAGCCTGCAAAACGCTAAACGCCTCAATGAGTAGGCCGAGTACGCGTTCCTCGATGGTTCCGAGCACCTGTTGCCGCCATTCTCCGTCTGATAAGACTTCCCAGACGGCCGACGCGATAGAGGGATCAAGGTAGGCTTTTGCCTTCAAGGAAAGGGCGATGGCCACCTGATCCGGGAGAGAGGAGTCTGCCAGACCTCGCAATGCCTTGCACAGTCCCTCGTCTGAACCAAGGGTTCGACCATAAGCAACAAGTTGTGCCAGCATTTTGCGATTTTCTTCCGCCTGAGTTTGCTCCCATTTCAGTGCCGTTTCATTAATTGAACACTCAAGCGCGAATGTCGGTTCGGTGGTTAGCTCGGAAGAAAACGGCAACAATGAGATAAGATTCGAGAAAAGGGCATCATGGAACAGCGCCTGACTCTCTGCAGCCAGTTCGGATGGGGCCAGTTGCTCCAGCTTTGCGCCCATAAGCGCCAGGAGGCTAGCAGCCCAGGGAGACTGCACGCCGAAAGTCATGTATCGGAGATACGAACTCCTGATGTTGGAACTGGCGGCGAGCCAGACCTGGCTCGACCTGTTAATTGCCGGTGCCATCCAGTTCTTTCGATAGAACTGTGCCGATTTCGCCTCGTCCGGGAATAGGGATGCAACCTGTTCGGCAAACCACCAGGCAAACCCCGCCATATTTGCACTATCGTTTTCGGGCAGGTTCGCCTCCAAGTGGTAGGCAAAGTGCTTGGCGAGATCACTCCGCAACATCCACGACTCATGACTGTGACCCCCTGCATCGCGGGTTTTCTCCTCGCACACAAGCTTTAGGATTTCTGCCCATAACTCAGGCATTTTACCAGCCGGCACCAATTCCGGGTGTAGCGTAAACACGGCACATGCATGGTACTGCGGCACCGGCCCAAGCGCACTCTGGGCCCACGCCCAAACCGTTGCCCAGGCATCAGCATCCCGATGCGTTGTCATCCAACGGGTGACGACTTCGCCCATTGAATAGGCTGGTGCCAGAGGAAGGTAGCCAAGTCGTGCATAATATCTTGCGCAGGCATCACCAAGACTCTGCGCCTCGGCAACGCTAGACTCAATGACCTCGAGGAGCTTGGGGTGTTCAACTTCTGGGTTTCTGACCTCAAAAGCGATTGAGTCCAGAGAAGATATTGTTGGGAACATCACCCTCGGCACATAAGTATTCAGACTGTTCTGAATAACAGGCTCACTTTCAAGACATTGTCTAGTTCCCTGCAGAGCAAAGATAATATCGTCATTCAAAACATCGATGGCCTCTAGAACGGCCGGTCGCCATTGTTCCGACACCTCAGATTCCAACGCTGCCTGTAATCTCCCCAAGGCTTGAGCCGATTGTGGTGTGACGCACTGCACCCCGCCAGCCATCATATTGTCCAAATTCATCAAAACTGTTTTTCGGCCTTCCGGTGATTCAGAATAGAGAAGCGCCAGTAACTCGACAACCATGCGCCTGGGCTTTTCCTCCGCGGTCATGTACACGACAAGCGGCCCTGGAGAAAGCTTCTCACGCCGCAGGTGATGGGCATCCCGAATTACAGCCCACTCAACGTCAGAACTGAACGGGGTAATGGCACCATCAAGGAGATCCAGATTCTGCAGACATGCAAATGTGCGCATGTTCACGCGATCGAAATGGTGAAGAGCATAATTCCGCAGGCGGATTTGCATTGCCCGGAATACTTTGCTCATTTCCTCAGGACTAGGATTGTGATCTGGCTGTGTCATTCAGTATCTCTGTTACGATTCGCGTGTATTCATCGTCATTCAAACGGAGGGCTTCCTTCATAGCCTTCATCGCATCGGCCATTCTCGGATTACCAAACTGACATGCGGTCCGCAGAAGGGCGTGCGACAGGAACAGCCGGGGCGTAAGCAAACTCATTCGGACCTTGGTCGGCCCATCAAGAACCCGGGGAAGAGACGGCAGCAGTTCCTGGGCGCTCCACTTAGTCAATTGCGTAGCAGCTTCGGGCGTGAATCCCTCGTCTGCCCAAACCAGAATGAGAAATTCAGCTATGGCACGAGACCAGGTCAGATAGGCCCTCCCGGCCATCGACTCCCCAATTGTGGTATTCTCCGCCCCGCCAAAAAGACCGGGGTCGCGCATGCAGTCCTGCACGTATTCCGCGACATCCTGCAAAGCAAGGCCAGGCGGGTTGCCACGAAACTGATCAGCCAGAAGTTTCAATATTTCCGGCGACGGAATCAGAAAACGGTACCTCCATGCCATAAGTTGGCGGATCGTGGCCGCCGCTTTACCTGGAGCTAACTTTTCATTTGTAAGGAGTTTCATCACAAGTACATCAGTTCCGAATGCCGCCTGCGCATAATCCGGCATCTCGTTGAGTCTCAACGCCTGACATACACGATCATCAGCCAAAAGTGGCGACGAAGTCTTTTGAGCTATAAAACTGGCAAAGAATGGCAGGTAATCCTTTTCGTCAGAATTCTCCTTGCGCATTTCTTCCGGCACAATGTGCGGTACGAATCGGAAACGGGGGTCGGTTCGGAGATGTTTCCATAAACTCAGGTGCCACTCTCTCGTCTCCTCCTGGCAGGCAATGGACTCCAGTCGACCAAGTAACTCGCGATACTCCGGCGACTGAATGTGAACCTTGAAGAATACGGTCACTGAATCCAAAAGCCCGAATTGTGCCAGTGTCTCCAGTGTTGATGTCCCCACCACTACATCCTGAAAATGCCCAGGAACCGAATGCTTCTCGTCAGCGGCTGACGCCTTAAAACATACACGCTTAATGCTTTCAAACGCCTCATCGGTAATTTTACCCGCATCTCGTAACGGGCTGATAATATCAATAAGACGATAGCGATGAGCGGCATCATCCCCGTGCTCATCCACGATCGCGGTTGGCGGCTTTACGCCGTCCGTCAGAATGACGATGCGCCCGGCATTTACCCATTTGATAATCTGCTCTGCGGTCTTCTGGCGGGAACGTTGGTTTAGAACCATCTGCCGACTATCATCCAAAACCGTGGGCAAATAACCAGCCGGCACAAGTACCTCACCAAAATACTCGGCAGCCGCATCAAGCAAATCTAGACGGTGCAATGTAATTAGCGACGATATATCCGCAACAACTGTCGTTCCCGGCGCCGGGCACTCCAACGGCAGCAATTCTCGGTGGCCCATTTCAGATTCACGGGCATGGAAACTGTTTGTCGAGTAAATGCAGAGTCTCGCTCGATTGGCCGGGTCATCTCCAATCCACCCCATTTCCTGTGTTCGGGTACGCCAACCCATATATATGGGGTTATTGGACATTTGTTCCGCCCAGGCCCACGGCATTCGCCCTTTCAGCATCTCCGCATGCATCAGCTCTGTGCGATCCTGAGTCTGTTTGCGTGTTTGCTTGAACATCTCCAATACTTCATCTTTTTGAACAGCCCGGAATGCTTGAGGCTCAACCTTCCCTGCCGCCTGAAGAAGATTCAATGCTTTCATCGCATCATGCGCAGCGTCTTCATCGCCTGATGCATAAGCGGTGTTCATGAATGCCATCAAGAATGCCGGATCGTCCCAAAATCGCTCTCGGAATGGAATGAGTGATGACAGGGCCTCTGCCGGCTGGCCTAAACTGTGATGCAATTGGGCACGCCCAAGGACGATTTGAATCGGCGGACTTGTTTGCGCACACAAGTCATCGTACATCTGGAGACTTTCCTGAGGCAGGTCCAATTGAGCGAGGCAAATAGCAAGATTGGAAGCATGGACAAGGTTGCCTGGCTCGATCTTATGGAGAGCCCGAAACTGAACGGCAGCCTTCTCAATGTCGTGGAGAATAAAGGTATAGAGATGCGCCAGACGACCGCGTAAGTCAGCGTTCTGTGGTTGAATCGCCGCCAGTCTCTCATAACACCACACCGAAATATCGAATTTGTTCGCCTGATACGCGAGATCAGCCGTCTTGAGAAGAATGCCGACATCAGACGTCTTTTTCGCGGCCGGCAGGAGAAAGTCAACGGCTTCCGCTAATTGCCGCTTCTGCAATAATGCGTTGGATCGGAGTTGAAGCCAGTAGATATCATCCTCCGCCCTTTGCCCATCAAGTGTCCCAATTGCCTGATCGGCGTCCCCATTGCGCAGGGCGACTGCAGCCTCGAACATAGCTTGGAGTCGGGAATTATGCGCCACGAGTGATCCAGCGATGGTTTCGCACTCCGAAACCTCGGGGCCCTCAATGTTCTGCCAGACCTGCTGGAATAGTCTAAAGAGTTCTTCCCTCTTCCCATTGTTGTCGGCAAGGGGCAATAACTCCTTAGCCTTTGCAAAAGCTTCCTTTTGCTGACCGAGAAAGCCGGACTGGATTACCGCCGCCAAAATGCCAGCATCAAGTTCGCCGGGGTGATCCTGCCGGAGCCGATCTGGGAGCTCAGGCGTAGCTTGAATATAACCACTAACCACGCCACGCGCCACATCCAAGGGGATAGGCGTCCACTGGGACATCAAGGCCATTAACTCCGACACCATCTCACGCCGCTGGAGCAAGTGATTCACCTGCCAGGCAATCCGCAGAGCCGCCACGTCCAATTCTGAATTTGGTTTGCCTGCGGCCTGGATTGGCTGAAGGACGGGCCGTAACGTCTCCGCAACCGCCTCGAGCTTTTCACACTCCTGTGGCGTAATGTCGTGCGGCATGATGTTTATGCCCTTCGACTGATCGATAAGTGAACGGGACATCATCGCCTCGGCCAACCGCACCACGCACTGAGGATATCGACTCCGATCCGGAAGATTTGCAGCCCACCGAACGATGCTCTGGGCCTTGTCGATCTGGTCATTCAAGGCATAAATGGTGGCGGCCACATCACACCAACGTTCATGAAGTTCCAAGCCGTCCACAATGGCCAAGGCATCGGTGATCTTCTGTTGTTTTAGAAGCAGGGCAATACGGACGCGGACAGCATAGGGATCGAGGCGACCATCAAGTAATGCCAAGGCGGCATCCGGTCCTTTTTCAATGTTTTCAAGGGATGCATTGAGGGCCGTGATTTCGGAAAGGCGCTCACTGTCACCGACTATCAATGGCGCCACCTGTGAGAGCAACGCTTTGGCCCGTTCAACATCAAACTGTGAAAGCGGTCGCCGCGTTTCCGCATAATTAATGTGGACTCGAGCCAGCAAAAGAAGCATGTCTGGCGCCACGGAATCGACACCTTCTGCGGCCAATACACCATTCCCCATTGCTTGAACGGTAAGGTGTGCAGCAGTGTTATAATTCCATAGCGATAATTCACGGCGGAGACGATCCATAAATTGGCCGGGGCCATCTCCCGAGAATACGAAGGAACTCGTATTATTCCCCTTCTCGTTTCTTTCGGAACCGACCTGAGACAGTAGCGCTGAGCGGGATCGATCACTCGATAGTGACACTAACCTTGAATCCTCAGATTCGTTTTGTGTGCCACCGTCTACCTTTAGACTGTAATCCGTCACCGGCAACAAGGCGCGAAAGGAAACGCCAATGCCGCAAAGGGCACCCATCACATCCGGGCGTTCAGAGATGGCAATTGGTGTAGCGAACTGCTTTGAACGAATGAATCCTGATATCCCTTCCTTCGTGTGTAGGATCTCAACTTGGTTATCTGGCACTAGGTCCTTAAGCCGAAGAGAGGCGCGTAGGCGTGCCAAACGGTCTGCGTAGGACTCCCTAAAAAGGCGTTCAGTGTTGTATTGAATCTTGTCGACATCAGAAACCGCCTCTGAGTAGCGCAACTGATGGTGATCGGCTCCACTGCGTAGGAATGCGTCAATTTCCGCAATAAATGACTCGTCCGGAAACTTGACGGCAATCTTCCCCAACTCATCCATCGAACCTCTTCGAACAATGGCAAACACCATCGGAGTACCGGTTCGGAGAAGAAGTTCAGCATCGTCCCGTGTGATGGTGATGGTGTCCCCGTCAGTCGACCGAACAGATACTGTAAGCATTTTGCCTGGCATCTCTGAGGATTTGCCACTGATCCGTTCACCTCGAAGTTGGCAAACAAAATCAAGCCCATGATCATGATCGAGCTTCGTTGGATACCACCCCATTTTGGTCGCCCATAGGCGAAAGTCCTCTTCACCTATGTATCCAGCGTCTTGATTATCACTGATTCGCTTACTCATCACACCCTCTTGCGACTGGATCAACGGTCATTGCCGACTGGTTCTCATGTCGTTGATTTATTCGTCATACCTTCAGCCAGGTGCCAATAGTAGAAGGCTTCAGGACTAGCCTGGTCGAGTTTGGCGAAAACAGGGTCCCCCAAGGGAGCCGCCTCGCGGACAGTCGCGAGAGCTGCCTTGTTGTAGCGCAGATCCCGCATAGGTGTGCCAGTCGCGCCATGCTTGATCACCGTCGCGAGCAATGCTGTTTTGCCGGCGGCGATTGCCGCATCGTTTATCTTGAAGTTGACCCCAAGCAGGTGGCCACGAAGGGCTTCAATCCCGCTTCGGATGACGGGGCACCTGTCTGGATCCAGTTCACGGTTCACGACCAGCGCCGTCACGAGTCTGGAAGTCGCAATGGTGTTGTCGAGGCAAGCATCCGCAGTCCACCGTCCCTCACGATACCCTATCTCGGCTGCCGCAATACGGGCATACACGTCGTGCAAGGTGTGAAGACTCGCGGCAACATTGAAAAGTTCTCCGATATCAAAGAGATGTTTGATCATCTTCTCGGAATGCGCTTCGTCATATTTCTGGCCGATGGTTTCGGGCGCAAAGGTCGTCAATTTGTCGGCCAGCAGGTTGTCTACCGTTGGGACACGGACACGGATGCTATGGTCGGCGGCAAAGAATTTGGTCCGGATCTCGATATCCTCAACGTCGGGATAGAGGCAGTCTTCCTCCAGGACGTCCAAGATAATGTACGGCTCAGGGCAGCCTTCGGGATTGATGGAATTGAAGTAGAAATTCCAATGCCTGCGACGCGGGGGATGATGATGCTGACGTTTGTCCTCTTCCATCCCCGTGAATGGCGCCTCCACGCATTTCTTCAAGATGCGCTCAAGGTTTGCACCGGGCTCGTGGCAGACAATATCCACGTCAATGGAGAGACGGCGAGGATCGGGTAATCGCAGAAGCAGACTGGTACCACCCTTGAATACAAAGTCGAGACCCTCCTGTTTCAGTCGGCCGAGCAGTTCAAAGGCGTAGAGACTCTTCTCGAAGAAAGTATTCCCAGTCCGATGGCGCCTGCTCTCCGCCTCGATCCACGTCTTATCGAAACAAGCCCTGTTCAGGGTACGCAAACCATCCTCCATTCACTACACAGACATTCAATATGTTTATCCATAACAACTTACAACTTCCGCGCCACGATCACGATTTAGCTATTAATCAATCAACCAATGTCACATTTTCTTGATTTGTGACGTTGGTTGACCACTTTTCGCCGAATATTTTTACAGGTTCGACACGGCGTCTCTGGGCATACCGGAGCAAAGTGCCCATAGCCACGCGGCCGGTCGTAACCAGGCGGCATGCCATATCTTGAGCCTCCCCGCGAGCAAGGATGGGAAGCGCCTCCGCCTCGACCGCAAGATCCACGATGAGTCTTTCTGCTGGCGCCATGTGATGATGAGACTCCGGCGCCTGAGCCAGATCCGGGCGGATAACGATGGTGTTGTCCTCCAAGCGGAAATTCCTGGCATCGGCTGTCTTGGGATCCAGATAGACCCTATAGCCTTTCCACCCCTGCATGGCATCGAACAACGCGGGCATCAGGTCGCGGTCGGCATAGACAAACGTGACGAACTTGGCCAGCAGATGGTGCATGTAGGGGTTCACCTGCTCCGTGGACCAGCAAGAAAACTCCATCAAAGGAAATGCTTTACCTATTTTAGAGATAATCCCTTTGACCGGCTTCGCGTCCAGGACAAATGGCTTAGCAATTCGGGAATACCAACCACGCCCGGCATCATGCACGATTCCCTGCGCCATCGCTTCGCTCATGTAACTTTGAAGCGATGCATCAGTGATCTCGATTTGCCGTTTTTCCAATCGACTCCGCACAACGGAAACAGGGAAATACGGGACATCAGTTGCGAGTTCAGGAAGAATGCGGGAAAAAATATTAGTTCGGATATCCAAGGCTGCCGGGTTTGCAGGAATCCCAATATTAAGAATAATTGATTCTTCTGGTAACAAGCCATACAAGCGATAAACAATCTGGTCGATTTCCTCATCCAAACTATCCGAAACATCCTTCAGTCCATCACGTTGGGCTATAATCATCCGATCCACAAGATTCACTAATGTACGCTCGTCATCCGGCATAATCACAGTAGGCACAGGCAATTCCAAGATATCAGTGATTGTGACCTGCGGGAAATCATCCTTCGTGGCCTGACTCACCTGCTCGATATACAACCGTGAAAGCAACTTACTGTTGAGGAGAGCCAGTGTCACCTTTAGATTAACCGCGCTATTCTTTGCTAAAAGACTATAAAGATTTTTGTTGGTAACGAATGTCCCGGATACTAGAGTCGCCATAAGCCGCTGCTGGCGATTAACAAGGCGACGAAGCAATAGTCGTGGCTCATCAAACCAGCGAAACTCTTTTGGATACTCACGCATTCCCTCACCATATTCAACCCAATGGGGAACAGAGTAATTGACCTGATAGCGATAAATATCACCCTCAAAATAAGGGTATGATTTTGATCCCGATTTGGCATCTGTCAGCAATGACTTATCAAAGAGAACACCACGCTTCATCTCGACCAAATCCTTCATCTTCCGGCTGCAACTCGCGCGAAGTCGCTCCGTCAAACCAACCATTGCCCCAGAGAGTACAAATTTACTCTCAGGATTTTCACGCCAACTCTGGAGAGAAATTCGGTCCCACTGATTAATTGAGAATTCATTGATCTTACTTTTCTTCGGGAAAACATAGGTCTGGACTTGATGCGTGGAAGGCGCAACACAAGCCTTAACACGCAGGATAAGTGTATCCACGTAGACTTCCCTAAATATGTCAAAAGGAAGCACCACAATTTCCTGAATAGCAAAAGAACTTAGTTTCTGTCTGAACTGCGTGTATCCGGTGCCCCCGAGCCAAGCAGTCGGAATGATATAGGTGAAACAAGCATCCGGCTTAGATAGATCCGATGCTCGCTCAATAAACGCAACGAATATATCACGTGTTGAACCAAAAGCGGGATAACGTTCAGCCACAAAAGATTCATTCGCACGCGACAAAATACGACCGTATGGAGGGTTGCCTATTACAATATCAAAACCACCATTCTTGAAAACGTCCTGAAAAAACAAGTGCCAAAGAAAGTAAGGACGTTCCGAAATGGACACCAACTCATGGAGTTTCGCCTTCCGAGAACGATTAACCTTTACATCTTCTGTCAATAACTTGAGACGACGGGACTCTTTTGCTGACATTTTGTATTCTTTGTGGCGTTTCTTTGTTGCCAAATCAGCCTCGAGTCGAGCCAGTTCCCCTTCTTTTTCCTTAAGGAAATGGTCCACGTTGAAATCAAGATGTTTAAGCACAAATCCATCAATCTCGGAATGAAGGCGCCGCTTCTCTTGAGGATCCGTGCAAACAAAATATTGAGCAAGCATATCGCCGAAATGCTGTTTATCGGCCTCGGTAAGTTCAAGTTGAACCCGATCCCTGACAATGCCAACTCCGAATTCCTGCTGTTTAACGGCCTGCTCGTAAAGTGGCCGCACTTGGGGCATAAGCGTATCCAGGGGAATGCCGTGGAAGCTCTCCAACAGGGAATCGCCCTGCATAATCTTATAATCGAGATTGGGAAGCGGTGACGGTTCTTCTTCGTCCACAATCAATGCGAGCCAAAAACGCAGGCGGGCAATTTCAATGGCACCGGCGTCAATATCCACTCCATGGATGGATTTCTGAATAATGTCACGCTTAGCCTTGGCTCGGTTTAGCCCCGGGTGCAACGACAATTTTAGCCAATAGAGCTCTTGCAGGATTCCGATAGGAAATGCACCGGAACCGATGGCAGGATCACAAACCTTCACTTTATCCAATAACTCTTCCAACCGGTGTGCGTGAACCGTTATCCAGTTCTTAGTGGCCTTCGGATCAATAGGCTCTTTCAACCGAATAAGCCGCTCGATTTCTACCGGAGCAGCGGAGTCATCCGGGAAATGTCCAACAAGATATTGGCTCAGGCTTTGCCGGCACATATATTGAACAATCGCCTTGGGAGTATAATAGGCTCCTTTGTCCTTATTATCCTCCAGCAGATTCTCGAAAATGTGCCCCAGCATCTCCGGATCAATGCCGATCTCGTGGTCATCCGGGTCATTTTCATCAATGGTGAAGTTATATTGCCCAAAAAACTCTAGCAGACCGGAGAAAAGCTCAGCAGGAAAATCCACTTGATCAACATCATCGAAATCACGCTCAAACAAGCCACCATTGAGATATGGGATGCGCGTTCCCGTCAGTGCAAAAATGGCACCGGGCCTATTGGGATTGTTTAAGGTGTCGAAAAAAAGCGGCACCAGACTTCGACTATGGAAATGTTCCTTATCCGAACAACTATCAAACAGGTGTTTCAAGAACTGGGGATCACCATCCTGCCAGTCATTGCGAGTTGAGGAACAGCCCAGCCAACCTTTTTTCTGGAGAAAATGCAAAAAGACAATCCGGCCCAAAAGTTTCTTCACGAAATCACGCACCGGTTTCAGGGCCTTGTCGAGTTCTTTATCCTTCATCCCACGCAATTTCAGCTGGAACAATATGGACGTTGAGTCGGCCCCCAGGAGATACTTACAGAAGGACTGGTAGTGCTCTTTGTAAATGGTGAAGAATTCATTGTTCAGCTTTTCAACAGAAAAGGCGTCATTAACGTCTTCCCATTTCACTCCGTCATGTTTTTCGGCGAGAATTGCCAGACGCTGAGCCGCCGTGCGACGTGCTTCTCCGGGACCCATGATGAAGGTGTAACGCTTGGTTGCTGTTTCACGCGTTTCCACCTTGAGATCATCGCTTAATACGCTCTCCCGAGCGGCATAGGTGAGCCTGAACACACGAGTGTCAGGCTGCACAAAAAAGGCCAGCACCGCATGAGCACTAACTTCATCAATACAACGCGCCACAAGCTGGCGAAGCGCGACGCGATTGCGAACCAAGTCAACTTTCGGGGCCACATCGACTTCAAAAATCGCCACAACCCGTTCGGCATTTTGATTGTCCCGGAGAATGGCACGGCCAATCTGGCGAAGGCCAGAGGCAATGGTACGATCAGACTGACTCGTAAGAGGCCGATCTGCCGGCTGACTAAAAAGTTCCAAGCCCGGAAAAAATTGAGGTAGAAGCGTTTGCCACGTACCGCGGCGATAAGGCAACTGTAGCTGGGTTTGGAGGAATGCTGTGTTCACCTGGTATCGTACCCTTTTACATGCGAATAATTGAGGATCTTGTCGTCACTGGTCAATATAATGAGATTGTTCCGCTTAGCGGTCGCAACAATCAAGCGGTCGGCCGGATCTTCGTGAAAAACGCCAGGGAGCTCGTTGGACAGACGCGTGATGGCAGCATCGACCGGGATCACGCGAACAAAACCCGGCTGCAAAGCCAATGACAGCCATTCATCTAGGGGCAATGCGAGGGACAGTTCATGCGGCTTTTTACGGATTTTCGTACAAACCTCCCATACGCTGATTGCGGAGAGGGCAAAGGGGGCATTGCTCGGATCATGCAGAACGGCCAGTGACTTTGCATTGAGTTCGCCAATGGCGCCTAGAGCACGCAACCATGTACAGGTGTCCAGAAGGTGTGTCATCGCAGGGCCTCCCAGTCATTTGACGGAAGAGGATCCTGCCAACCCGGGCCGAATTTGATCTTCCCCTCAAGGCAGCCAAGGAAATCCACGTTTGATGCAGGAGCAATCTGCGGCGCCACACTCCTCGTCATAAGCGCTGCCGAGATGGCCCGAAGGTGCAAGCCCGTATCACCTTTGGCCGAGGCAGAAAATGACTCCGAGAGGATAATGTCGGGGATAAAAGATACCGGGAGTTCGAGTTGTTCGCACAGTCGCACCGTCGGTTCATCCGTAATCAGGGGGTATGACCCCACGATCGCAGCCAACTTGTCCAGATAGATCGCCATAGTAACCGGTGTCTTGGCCACAGCACGCTGCATGGCGTTGATCTTACGGGGCAGGTCCTGGAAACGTGCCAGTTTGACTGCCTGTTGGGCGGCAACGAAAAGCTTACGTTCCTCAGCGGAGACATTCGGCATGGAACACGCTGCAGCGAGGAGCCGGATGGCTTTTTGTTCATTCGGCCCCAGAGTGTGGTCCACCGCCCTTTCCCGAACAGCGTCTGCCTGAAGTTTGCTTTCAAAATCATCCACGGCAACAAGGACATGATTGTGGTGCGCATCATGCAAAGGAACAGGACGTTCGGGAGGCTCTGCGCGGAACGCACGCGCCATCTCGACGAAACTCATCTCCTCGATCTCGCCATTGATTCCATAGAAGGCATCGCGGCGGTCGTTACGGATAAAAGCAAGGGAATGCCCGGCGGCCGCAGGCGACTGGCGACCACAACGAGCGCGGAATGGCAAACTCCGGATGCGACGAAACTCGTTCGGATCATGTTCCTTAAAATCCCTCAGTTCACTCAGGAAGGCAAGGCGTTCATCCCGCTCCTCCTCGATCTCCTTGTCGAAAAGACCAAACGAATTCACATCCTCTTCCGGGGAATAAATCTGACTATCCTCGCCCAGCGCTGTATGGAATGCCTGTAATTTAAGAAAGGCCTTACGCTTGAGATCGATATCCAAATCCACCTGCGCGGTTGGATAGAAATTGAAGATGTGAATGGCCTTGGCGGTGGAGCCAATACGATTCACCCGGCCAATGCGCTGCATCAGGCGGGTTGAGTTCCATGGGGTGTCATAATTCACAATCACGTGAGAACGATGAAGATTGACCCCCTCCGCCAACACTTCGGTTGAAAGAAGGATATGAAAGTCATCCTTCCGTTCCGCCAACGGCATGTTGGCGTCGAAATTGGCACGAACGACCGGCATGCGCGCTTTGCGGGTATGGGAATCCACAGTAAGCACGGGTCCATATCCCCGACTATTCAGTTCTTCGGCAAGATACTCGGTGGTGTCGCGCGCTTCGGAAAAAATCACCAGTTTGCCTGTCTCGTTCAGTTTAGGATCACGCAGTTCACCCGCAAGCCGGACCAGGAACTCATCCAGTTTCGGATCCGTCTTAACCGCTTCCCATTCTGCCACCAGATCCTCAAGAATGGTCGCATCATGTTCAAGGCCGTCGCTAAAACCGTCAAGGAAATCCCCCGGCTTGCAGATTTGAATGGTGGGATCGGTCTCACTGGCGATTTCGATCGCCGCGATCAGATCCGCCTCACGATCTTCAAGGATGTAGTCCGAGACATTCAAATTGGGGGCGATGTAAATTGCCCCGCGCGCGAACATCCTACGCATGGCTTCATTGGCGTTACGAAAATTGCGAAGGCTGATTGTGAAAGCCCTGAAACTGCTGTCAATACGCTTGACCAGCAATGTTTTCATGATGTGGGCCAACTGGGCAGAAATAAGGTCAGCATTCTGGTACCGCGCTTTAAGATCAGGCCGTAAATAGGCGATTGCGCGGTAGCGATTGTAGGTTAGTCCGTCCCCGTTTGGACTCGCCAGAAGGCCGATGGTTCGGTCGTAAAGAGCCTCCAGCTTACTGTCGAGACGATAAAATATGGGTCGCGGCTTTTCGACTCGCGGAAACCGGATGCCCTGGGTATCAAGATCCGCCTTGTAGCGGTGGTCTTTCAAAAGATCCGTTCGGGTGCGGCGTACAGTAAGGGGCTGGACAACCTTTTCACGGATGGATTCGTATATACCAGCAACGGCCTGTTTGGCTTCACGCTGCTCCTCAATCTTTTTTGCGGCGGCATACTCTTTGATCCGCTGAGCAAAGAAATGTTGGAGATTACCAATAACCGTACTGTCCTTGCCGTCCTGAAAGAGCAAAACAAGATTGCGAATATCGGCCGGCCGGTTATTGAGGGGTGTCGCAGAAACCAAAATGACTTTCTTGGGAGCGAATGACCCATCGGGTAGTCGCCGCTTGGTTGGCGTCTTGCACAGTTTCTGCAGAAGATCGTACGCGCCCGCCGTGTCGTTGCGGAATCTGTGTGCTTCATCCACAATGACAAGGTCATATTTCTCCGGATCACGAACCTTGTGCAAACTGCCGTTATTGAGCACCTTGGCGCAATCATCAAGACCAAATTGATCCAACGTCTCCTCCCAATTGTCGCGCAATGCGGGAGGGGCGATGATAAGAATTCGCGACCGGTGGGATGGAAATCCGTTATGGAAGAAAAACTTTTTGGCAATTCGAGCGGCGACGATTGTTTTGCCAAGACCGACCACATCGGCCAAGAAAAACCCGCCGTGTTTTTGGAGCTTCAACCACCCATCCGTCACGGCATCACTTTGATAGGCCAAACGTTTAATGTCCTTGGGAAGGTCGGATTCCGCATTGGGGTCATACTCGATGGCAGGACCGAAGAACTCGATCAGGAACTTGATATAAAGCTCAAACGGGGTCAAATCATCCCGCAGATAACTCTCCTTCACAATGGCGGTCACGGCCTGAGGCAAAACCTCAACACTTTCCTGCCAAAGCTTCTCAAATTCATCCGAAGCGAACTGGACATCTGTGTAATCGTGAAGAAG
>JBAXRC010000002.1:0-18835 GCA_037131415.1 bacterium
CTATGCGGAGGGCTATGAAAAGCTTGCCCGGTTGCACTGGGACGCCTGGCTTCAGCTGGATCTGAATGCCCCAGCATGGGAAACCCTCCGCCAGGAGACGCCGCCCGGAGGGCGGCGTCCACCCGTTCGATGAACCCGCGGGCAAATAGTCAGTGCAACACCCGGTTTCGGTGAGTGGAATGACTTGAACTGTAAATGAAAGTTATTACACTTCACCGGCATGAAAGTTGAACTCCTTGCCATTACGCCTGACTGTGAACGGATCATTGAGATCGCGGCACGCACCTGTTACCAGAGCGGCGACAGGATGGTTCCTGAAAAACTGGGCGAGTTGCTTCCTAAATTGATTGCCATGGGGCATGAATCCCCCTTTGAGCACGCGTATGCCACCTTCCGGATCAGTGACGTCTCGCGTGCCATGACTCATCAGCTTGTGCGCCACCGCCTGCTGGCGGTTTCGCAGAAAAGCCAGCGGTATGTGTCCGAGGGGAATTTTGAATGGGTGACCCCGCCTTCCGTCCCTGCTGACAGCAAGGCGGAGTTCGATTCCGACATGGAGGTCATCCGGGCAATGTATAAAAAATGGAAAGATTCCGGACTGAAGAATGAGGATGCCCGCTTCGTGCTTCCCAATGCCTGTACGACCGAGATGATCGTGTCGGCCAACTTCCGGGAATGGCGCCATGTATTCAATGTCCGTTGCCACCGCCGCGCCCAGTGGGAAATCCGTGACGTCTGCCTGGCCATGCTGGCGGAACTGAATCGCCAGGCCCCCCATGTGTTCGGCGATGTTGCGAAGGAATTCAGCTGACAAAATTTGCGTTTTCAGCCGGTCATTTGCAGTTAGCCCTCCCGCTCTATCATTAACTGAAGCTTGTGTGGCGGCTTATGTAATGCTACCATCCCGGTGTCAATTAAGGAGGCGGCATGATTACTCGCGAAACTGATTATTCCATCCGGTTGGTTCTTGCCATGGCCATCCGGCAGCGGAAAGGCGTGATGTCAGTCTCATCTGCCGAGGTGGCGAAGGACATGGACATTCCCTATCGGTTCCTTCGAAAGCTTGTTGTCCAGCTGGTCAATGGAGGGTTGATTGAGACGAGGCGGGGGAAGGGCGGGGGAATGGCCTTGGCCCGAAGTCCAGAATCCATTTCTCTGTATGATGTCGTGGCCATCACCGGCCCACGCGGTGTGGAATTTTCACCCTGTGTGTCCGATCCGAAGACCTGCGATCGTTCGGCCCTGTGCCGGATACACCGGGAATTCAAGGTGATCCAGAATGACGTTGATAAGCGGCTGAAAAGCGTTCAAATAGCCGATATGGTGTAAGTGACCGTCCCGGGTTCTTCATGAAAAAAGTGAAATATTGATTGTAATGATACATAAACGGTAGCATTATGTTTTCGGTGTCGGCGGGGTGTCGGCATGAAGGTGTGACAATAAGAAATCAAAGGGAGGTAGTTATGTCAGTATTGGTAACCAAAGAGGCTCCGGACTTTACAGCGCAGGCGGTGATGTCCGATAATTCGTTCGCAGAGGTCACCTTGTCGTCCTATCGCGGGAAATATGTGGTTCTGTTCTTTTATCCGCTGGACTTCACGTTTGTGTGTCCGTCCGAAATCCTGGCCTTCAACAGGGCAGCGAAGAAGTTCGCCAAGAAGAACACCGTGGTGCTGGGGGTATCGGTGGACTCGCATTTCACCCATTTGGCGTGGCGGCAAACGCCGGTCAACAAGGGTGGACTCGGTGAGATTGAGTTCCCGCTGGTGTCCGACCTGGACAAGAAGATTGCCCGGGACTATGACGTGCTTCTGAATGAGTCCATTGCCCTGCGCGGGTTGTTCCTGATCGATCGGAAGGGGATTGTCCGCCACCAGGTTGTCAATGATCTCCCGATCGGCCGGAATGTGGATGAGGCGCTTCGTACGCTCGATGCGCTCCAGTTCACGGAAGAACATGGCGAAGTTTGCCCCGCCAACTGGAAGGAAGGCGACGAGGCGATGAAGCCCACGGCAGAAGGCGTGGCGAGTTACTTGACGAAACACGCCAAGTAATAAGGTATTGAGTTGTCGGGGTATTGAGTTGCTAAGGGAAAATTGTTTGAATTATCACTGAAAATTTACTAGTTTGAACGCCGCAACCGAGAAAAGTTGCGTGTGGTGTTTTGATATGAGGTTGTCTTCGGGACAGGGTGCGACGTCGAAAGACGGATAATCCCAACCGGCGGTTAAAGCCCGCGAGTCCGGCGCAAGCTGGACAGACACGGTGAAATGCCGTGGCCGACAGTGATGGTGGCGTGTGATGCGCCTCTCAGTCTGGATGGGAGAAGACAGGCCGGCATTGATGTGCCGTTGTCTATCCCGAGGACTGTAAAGTCTTCGGGATTTTTGTTTTTCGGGAGCAAGTATGAGCAGGAAAAAAATCATTTTCGATCCGATCGAGGATGTCCTGGCGGATATCCGCAGGGGACGGATGGTGGTGATTACGGATGACGAGAACCGGGAGAATGAGGGGGATCTTGTCATGGCGGCCGACAAGGTCACCGACCGGGCGATCAATTTCATGGCCCGTTTCGGGCGGGGCCTGATCTGTGTGGCCATGACCAAGGAACGCCTGGAGCAATTGAATATCCGCAGCATGGTGAACCGGGGTGGTGGGGATCATTTCGGAACGGCGTTCATGGAATCGGTGGATGCCCGGGAGGGTGTCTCCACGGGGATCAGCGCCCATGATCGTGCCCGCACCATCAAGCTTCTGGTTGCGCCCGCAGCACGCCGGCATGACCTGATCAGTCCCGGCCATGTCTTTCCCCTGGAGGCGAAGGAAGGCGGCGTGATGCGGCGGGCCGGCCACACGGAAGCCTCAACGGACCTGGCTCGGTTGGCGGGGTGTACTCCGGCGGGCGTGATCTGTGAGATCATGAACGATGACGGTTCCATGGCCCGGTTGCCGGAACTCAGGAAATTTGCCGCGAAGAACCGGCTCAAGATCGCCTCCATTGCCAGCTTGATCGAATACCGCCGCCAGAAGGAAAATCTGGTGGAACTGGTCCGGACGGTGGATATGCCCACGCGTTTCGGAATGTACAAGTTGAAGCTGTATCGCTCGCTGGTGGATAATGAAAACCACCTGGCGCTGGTGATGGGCGATCCCCGCAAGGTCAAATCAGCCTTGGTCCGGGTCCACAGTGAGTGCCTGACCGGCGATGTGTTTGGGTCGATGCGGTGCGATTGCGGGGATCAGCTTGCCAAGGCCCTGCAGATGGTCGCCCGCGAGAAAAACGGCGTGGTGCTCTATATGCGACAGGAAGGGCGCGGGATCGGGCTTGCCAACAAACTCCATGCCTATGAGCTTCAGGAAAAAGGGCTGGATACGGTTGAGGCCAATGTGAAACTTGGCTTCAAGGCCGATCTCCGGGATTACGGGGTGGGGGCTCAGATCCTCGCGGATCTTGGCTTGCACCGGATACGCCTGATCACCAATAATCCAAGGAAAGTCGTGGGATTGCAGGCCTACGGCCTGACGATCACCGAGCGGGTTCCGTTGGTGTTGCCGGCCACGGAACACAGCAAACGCTATCTGGCAACCAAGAAAAAGAAACTGGGACATTGGCTGTGAAAAGAAATTTATGATTGTCGATTTATGACTGTTGATTGCGGATTCAAGTTTGTTGAATGACGAAAAGAGGAGAAACATATGAGCGCAAACGTGAAGGAAGTAGCGGGGAATCTCATTGGCAAGGGGTTGAAGGTGGGTATTGCCGTGAGCCGGTTTAATGATTTTTTCACCAAGGAGCTGGTTGGCGGGGCGATTGACTGCCTGATCCGGCATGGGGTGGCCGAGAAGGATGTAACGGTGGTCTGGGTGCCCGGTGCCAACGAGCTTCCTTTTGCCGTCAAGAAGCTGGCTGTCAAGGGCGGTCCGGATGCGGTGATCGCCCTTGGGGTGGTCATTCAAGGGGCGACGCCCCATGCCGACTTGATCAACTCCCAGGTGGCGCGCGCCCTGTCGGTGATCTCCCTGGAGTCCCTGGTTCCCGTGATCAATGCCGTGGTCTGTGCGGACAGCATCGAGCAGGCAATCGAGCGGTGCGGTACCAAGGCTGGGAACAAGGGATGGAGCGGGGCCCAGTCAGCCATCGAAATGGCCAATTTGTGCCGTCAGATGGGAGCCTAACGATGGGATCTCGACGAGACGCCCGCGAATCTGCGGTTCAAATCCTGTTCCAGCTTGACTTCAATCCCGGTGAACTTGACCCGGTTCTTGCCTCATTCTGGGCGGAACGGAAAGTGTCGGCCAAGACCCGTCAGTTCGTCGAGGAACTGGTCCGGGGGGTTCTGGTCAACCGACTGAAACTGGACGAACTGATTGAGAAGTGTGCCCAGAATTGGAGTCTGCACCGGATGGCCGGAACAGACCGGAATGTGATCCGGCTTGCGGTTTATGAAATGACCTTCCGGTCTGATATTCCCCATGCCGTTTCCATCAATGAGGCGGTGGCCATTGCCAAGGATATGGGCGATGTGGGGTCCGGTCGGTTTGTGAATGGCGTGCTGGACCGGGTTCGTCGCGATCTCGAGGCAGCCATGCAGCCTGACCTGCCGGGGATTAAGCCATGAAGTCGTGGCTGAAGGCGCTGGCACGCACCCGTGACAAGATTGTCGGCGGTCTGTCAAACCTCATTCCCGGTCTCGCCAAGGCTGATCCAGCGGCCCTGGAAGCGTGGGAGCGCTCCCTCATCCAGTCCGATATCTCGCCCCGTCTGGTGGACGAGTGGATTGAGAAGCTGAAGCGGAAAGGGGCCGGCACCGACCTGGTCGCGGTCATCGAGAAAATGCTCGAGGCTGTTTTCCCCAAACAGCCGCCTTTTGCCTGGAAAGGGGGCACCTCCCCCAAGGTGATTCTGATCGTGGGTGTGAATGGGTCGGGAAAGACGACGACTACGGCTAAATTGGGCTGGCTGGCCAAACAGCAGGGCGTCAAGCCGCTCCTGGCCGCTGCCGATACATTCCGGGCCGCAGGCGCCCATCAGTTGAAGCTCTGGGCGGAACGGATCAAGCTGGATGCCGTTGTGGGGGCGCATGGCGCTGATTCCGCGGCAGTTGCGTATGATGCCGTCCAGGCCGCCGTGGCTCGCAAGTCGGATGTGGTTCTGATTGATACCGCAGGCCGCATGCACACGAAAACACATCTGATGGACGAGTTGCAGAAGGTGCGTCGTTCCATCGCCAAGGCGCTGCCGGGCGCACCCCATGAAACCTGGATTGTTTTGGATGCCACCCTTGGAAATAACGCGGTGATCCAGGCGAAGATGTTCAAGGAGTGCGTGGATCTGACCGGTGTGGTGGTGGCGAAGCTCGACGGATCCTCCAAAGGTGGTTTTATTTTCACCATTCGAAAGGAACTGGATTTGCCGGTTCATTTTGTCGGACTCGGTGAGAGCGAAGAGGATCTCGCGCCGTTCGAATCGAAGGAGTTCGTCAGGGGATTTCTGGGGATTGCCAGAGAATAGGGAGTGTTCAGCATTCAGTGTTCGGTATTCAGAAAAGACATCTCATCTGAATACTGGAATATTAACGCTGAGTACTGAATGCTGAATGATTAGCTCTGAACACTGAATACCGAACACTGAATACTGAACAATGTCCGCGCATGACGATAATATGTGGATGACTGAAGCCCTGCGCCTTGCGCGGCTTGGCGAGGGGTTGACGCGTCCCAACCCCCCGGTGGGGGCGGTCATCGTCAAGGCGGGTCGGATTGTCGGTCGTGGCTGGCATCGCAAGGCGGGCGGCCCCCACGCCGAGATCCATGCCCTGCGTCAGGCCGGCCGCCGCGCCGCAGGCGCCACCCTGTATGTGACCCTTGAGCCCTGTTCCACCTGGGGGCGAACTCCGCCCTGTACGGAGGCGATCATTCACGCAGGAATCAAAACCGTTGTGGCGGCCATTCCGGATCCGAACCCCCGTCATGCCGGAAAGGGGTTCCGATTGTTACGCCGGGCAGGAATTGAAGTCGTCACGGGAATGGGCGCCAGTGAGGCGCATGAAATCCTGGCGCCCTTTGCCTGCGCCATGATCCACAAGCGTCCCAGGGTAACCCTGAAGTTGGCCCAATCGCTGGATGGCCGGATTGCTGATTCGCAGGGACGGTCAAAATGGATTTCAGGCCCTGTGTCGCGTACGCTCGTGCAGGCCTTGCGCCGCCGTGTGGATGCAGTCATGGTCGGTGCGGGAACCGTTATCAAAGATGATCCATCGTTGTTGCCGCGTCCGGTAAAGGGGCGGGCGCCATTCCGGGTCATTGTGGATGCTGCCGGTAAGGTGCCTCTCCGCAGCCGGGTGTTTACCGATGAGAGTGCCTCGCGCACCATACTTGCAACCACCAAGCGGTGTCCGGCGCGAGTGCAGGCAGCGGTTGTGGCCAAGGGAGGGCAGGTCCTGGTATTGCCGGGAACGGGGCGAGGGGTTTCGCTTCCGGCCCTGATGCGTAGTCTGAAGGCCTTGGGTGTCCTTCATGTCCTTTGTGAAGGGGGCGGGGAATTGGCGGCTTCGCTGATCCAGACTGGACTGGTGGATGAGATTGTGATGTTCACGGCTCCTGTGATTATCGGGGGCAACGGGGTAGCATCGGTTGGCGGGGCCGGATGGCCTTTGCCGGCGGCCCCGCGTTTCAAGATTGTGGAGACGCGGCTGGTCGGGGGCGACATCCTGGTGAGAGCTGTTAGCGAGGAGTCATCATGTTTACAGGATTAATTCAACAGGTGGGGACGCTGGGCGGCCGCAAGACCCGGGCAGGGGGGCAAAGTCTCACTATTCGTCATAAGCCCTGGGATTCCGAACTCGTCCTCGGCGAAAGTGTGGCGGTCCAGGGGGCCTGCCTGACGGTGACATCTGTTCGAAAAGGCGAATTCACCTGTGATGTGCTGGCGGAAACCCTGGACAAGACGAATCTCCGGCTTGTGGAAACAGGAGCCGCCCTCAACCTTGAACGCGCCTTGCGTGCAGATGACCGGCTGGGCGGGCATATTGTCACCGGCCACATTGACGGCAAGGGCGTGGCGACAGGCCTGACACCGAAGGGAGCCGATTGGATTCTTGAAGTGTCTTGTGACACCGATCTATTGACAGGGATTGTACCCAAGGGTTCCATCACGATCGATGGGGTAAGCCTGACGGTTGCGGCATTGCGTGCCGCTTCCTTTACCGTGCACCTGATCCCGCATACCTGGGATCAGACATCGCTACAGTTCCTGAAGAAGGGGCGGAGCGTCAATCTGGAAACCGACATCATCGGGAAGTACGTTCAACGCTACCTGGAGCGAATGCGGGGGGATAAGGGCGTGACGATAGAGAAGTTGATGTCAGCCTTCGGCGGGTAAGATTTACCACGGAGGTACGGAGGTTGAGAGAGAGGGGAGAAGAAAATGTTTCACGAATTTCACGGGGCCGGAGTACCTGCCCCGCGAAATTCGTGAAACACCTCCCGGTGAAGAGAAGGGAAAGTTGTGTTGGTCCGAAGGACAATTGGAGTCTCGGTATTTTTCTCCAGGAGAGGGTTGCGGGAATTTAGGGTGGTGTACCCGCCACACGAAATACCCGCAACATTTTCTTCTACCCCCTCTCTCTCAACCTCCGTACCTCCGTGGTGAATCTTAATTTCCGCTCCTGTAGTAATAATCAGGCCATTACGCGTCGCTGGCGGACGGCCTCGTAGAGCAGGATGGTGGTGGCGGAGGCCACATTCAGGGAATCGGCCTGGCCCAGCATGGGGATTCGCACCTTCAGGTCGGCTTCATTCATCCATTTCTCGGAGAGCCCGTATTGCTCGGTTCCCACGACCAGGGCCGTGCCTTTCTTCAGATCCACGGCATAATATTCGAATTCCGTGTGAGGGGTGGCGGCCAGGATCTGGATGCCGTTCTTGCGAAGCCAGGAGAGGACCTCCTCCGTGGTGGTTTCCACAACCGGCAGGGAGAACAGGGTGCCCGTGCTGGCGCGAACCACGTTCGGGTTGTTGATGTCGGTGCAGCGGTCGCACACGATGACGGCGTGGACGCCGGCGGCGTCGGCGGATCGCAGGATGGTGCCGAGATTGCCGGGTTTCTCAATGGCCTCTGCCACTACGATCAGGGGATTTTTAGTGAGTTTGATATCGTCCAGCGTCCAACGCACCTGGGGCGCGACGGCGAGGAGTCCCTCAGGCCGCTCGCGGTAGGAAATTTTCTCAAAAACCGGCTTGGTGCACTCAAAGAGTTCGGCGCCGACTTCCCGGCAATGCTCGATCAGGGCGGGTTCGTTTGTGCCCATGAACAGTTCCGGGCATATAAACAGCGCCTTTGGGAGGTGCCGGTTGTCGAGCGCGCGCTTGAGCTCGCGATACCCCTCGATGAGCATCTCCCCGTGGTCATCGCGGTCCGAACGCTGACGTAGTCCAACCACCGCCTTGATGCGGGGGTTCTGGAGACTGGTGATCAGCAACGGTTTGACCATGGCCACTGCGGGTTACTTGAAAGTGATGATGACATCACTGGTTACCGTGTAGGCCGGGGAATTACTGGTGCCACTCGAGGCGCTACCTTCGATGGTGGAGGTGCAGCGCAGGGTGACGGAACCGCTCAAGCCTGTATCGCTGGAGGGGGCCGTATAAAGGACCTGGCTTCCCGTGTTCGAGGACAGCCGCCCCGTGGCGTAAGTTGTTCCGCTGGTTGAGCTTGCCGACCCACTAAAGATTTCCCATCCATAGTGGTAGCCTCCGGTTACTGTAAATGTTTGGGATTGCCCTGAGGAGAGGGTTGCAGACGAAGGGGAAATGGTAAGCTCTTCATTCGCGCTGGCGGTATCACAGCTTGTTCCGATCAAGGCGATGGTCGTGCCGAGGGCGCAAATTAAACCGCCAACAATGAACTTGTGGAATCTTGCTGTCATGGTGTCTCCTTGAATTACAACGGATCGATCAAATCCAGGATTTCCTTGTTTCGTTCCTCTTTTTTCAGTGGCGGCTCATAGCGTCTCAGACGGGGAACGGAGGATTCCGGGCGCGGGGCGCGCGGCTTGTAGTCCTGCTGGGGTGCCTCCTGATTCGATTCGCTGGATTGGGCAGCAACGGGTTCCTGGGGTTGAATCGGTTCCCCTGACTGTGCGGAGTCCGCAGTAGGGGCTGACTGCTGCGGCTGATCCGAGGGCTTGGATGGCTGCTGCTGTTGTTGAGGTTGGCGCCGGGGCTGTTGTTGCTGGGGCTGCTCGCGACGAAGCGGGCCGCAGATCGTGTCGAGGGACTCCTCGAATGTCGTGGCGCGGATATGGCGGATCCGCTCGCTGCGGGCATACTTTTCGACATTCGGGTTGTTGGTGGCAAGGACCGCGGAACACCTCTTTTTGGCCTCGGTGATTGACTCAACAATGACCTTTTTTAGTTGGTCGGACGTGGCATAACGGGCCTGGACATCGCCCTGTTTGGATCCATCGGGGATCTTGCGCGAGGGGCGTCCCGGGAAAATGATGGTGACGGGGATGTTTTCCTTGCTTACAAAATTGGAAAGCCGGCGCAGGATCAGAACCTGATCATTCGGATTCACTTCGCCGCCCGAATGCTCCTTGCCTGGCTCGAATACATAGACAATAGCCGACTGCTTCCCTTTTGGGGTACCGCCAGTCATCCAACCTTTAACCGCATGTATGATTCTTCTCACTACTGGTCTCCATCTCAACGTGTATTGGGCGTTAAAGATAGCGGCTTGCGGGGGATTAGTAAACAGAAGATAACAGAATCGCACTTACCCCGGCCAGTGTCACACCCGCAATGGCCAGTCGTTTCTGGCGGCTGGTCTGGCCGGACAGGAGGGTGATGCGGCGCTGGGGGATGCCCAGGGTATCCGATAGAAACCCGATAAGCGCCTCGTTGGCTTTCCCCTCCACCGGCGGCGCCTTCAGCCTTATTTTGAGGGCATCGCCATGCAATCCCTCGATCCTGTTTTTTGAGGCGCGAGGGGAGGCGTGGACACTCAGAATCACGCCGTCCGATGTTTCAGTGATCCAACTCATGGTTAATGTCCAGTTTTTTACAGGTGTTTCCGTCTATCTGTCAATGGGTTAACAATTTGACAGTTATGGCGCCATGAAAAACCTTGAACGAACGCGTTCTGCATCGTATCGTAAATCTGTTTTTTTGTGCTCGATCAGGAAAGCAGTCGGGATGAATAACTCATCCCGGTTTAATCTGGAAAAGGAGACGTTTGTCATGGCTGAAGCGAAGAAAAATATGATCATGGTGGATGGCAATCAGGCGGTCGCGAACATTGCCCATGCCACAAGCGAAGTTTGTGCGATTTATCCGATTACCCCCTCCTCCGCGATGGGTGAATGGGCCGATGAATACAGTGCCGCCGGCATGAAGAATGTCTGGGGTACGATTCCGCATGTGGCGGAGATGCAGTCCGAGGGCGGCGCCAGCGGCGCGGTTCACGGTGCGTTGGCCACCGGCGCCCTGACGACGACCTTCACGGCTTCCCAGGGGTTGTTGCTGATGATCCCCAACATGTACAAGATCGCCGGCGAGCTCACCAGCACGGTGTTCCATGTGTCTGCCCGCGCGCTGGCCGCCCAGGGCTTGTCCATCTTCGGCGACCATTCCGATGTGATGGCGGTCCGTCAGACCGGGTTCGCCATGCTGGCCTCCGCCAGCGTCCAGGAGGCGCAGGATTTTGCGCTGATCTCCCTGGCGGCGACCCTGAAGTCCCGTGTGCCGTTCGTGCATTTCTTTGACGGCTTCCGGACCTCCCACGAGGTGCAGAAGATTGAGTCCCTCTCGACTGACATCATCCGCGCCATGGTCACGGATGAGATGGTGTTCGCGCACCGCCAGCGCGCCCTGACCCCCGACCGGCCGATGATGCGCGGTACCGCCCAGAACCCGGATGTGTATTTCCAGGGCCGTGAGACGGTGAACAAGTACTACGATGCCTGCCCGGGTATTGTGCAGCAGGCCATGAACGACTTCGCCAAGCTGACCGGCCGGCAGTATCACCTGTTTGACTACGTGGGTGCCCCGGATGCGGAGCGGGTGATCGTCATCATGGGATCAGGCGCCGAGACGGTTCATGAGACGGTTGAGACGCTGGTTGCCAAGGGCGAAAAAGTGGGCGTGCTGAAGGTTCGCCTGTTCCGGACCTGGGATATCAAGGAATTCGTCAAGACCCTGCCCGCCACCGTGCAGTCCATCGCCGTGCTCGACCGCACCAAGGAACCCGGTTCCATCGGTGAGCCGATGTATGAGGATGTCCGCACGGCAATTGGTGAGGCCCAGAGCGAGAAGCTCATGCAGACCAAGTTCTATCCGCTCGTGGTGGGCGGCCGCTACGGACTGGGCTCCAAGGAGTTCACTCCGGCGATGGTCAAGGCCGTGTTCGACAACCTGGTGACGGGGAAGAAGAATCACTTCACCATCGGTATCAACGATGACGTGACTAAGACCAGTCTGACCTATGATCCCTCCTTCCAGCTGGATCACAAGGGCCGATTCGAGGCGATGTTCTACGGACTCGGGTCTGACGGCACGGTTGGTGCCAACAAGAACTCCATCAAGATCATCGGCGATGACACAGAGTTCTCTGCCCAGGGTTATTTCGTGTACGACTCGAAGAAGGCCGGCACCATCACCGTGTCGCATCTCCGGTTCGGGCCCGGCCCGATCCGCAGCCCGTACCTCTGCACCAAGGCGGATTTTGTGGCCTGCCACAACTTCTCCTTTGTCGAGAAGTACAACATGCTGACGAATGCCAAGGTCGGCGGAACCTTCCTGCTGGCGAGCCCGTATGGCGCCAACGAGGTCTGGAACCACCTGCCTGACGAGCTGGCCCAGCAGATCATTGACAAGAAGATCAAGTTCTATGTCATCGATGCCAACAAGCTGGCGGCGGATCTGGGATTGGGTGCGCGCATCAACACCCTGATGCAGACCTGTTTCTTCAGTATTTCCGGCGTCCTGCCCCAGGCCGAGGCCGTGGAAGGCCTCAAGAAGGCGATCAAGAAGACTTATGGCCGCAAGGGCGACGCCGTGGTGCAGTCCAACTTCAAGGCCGTTGACGCCGCCGTGGCCGCCATCCAGGAGGTCAAGGTTCCCGTCAAGGTGGCCGGTAAGTTGAAGATGCCCGCCGTGGTCCCTGCAGATGCCCCGGAGTTCGTGCAAACGGTTACCGCCACCCTGATCATGCAGAAGGGGGATGACCTGCCGGTCAGCCTGATGCCTGAGGATGGCACCTGGCCGACGGGGACGACCCAGTACGAGAAGCGGAACATTGCCGTGGAGATTCCTGAATGGAATTCCGACCTGTGCATCCAGTGCGCCCAGTGTTCGCTGGTTTGCCCGCATGCCGCTATCCGCGTGAAGGCGTATGACACCAAGTGCCTGTCCAGTGCGCCGAAGACCTTCAAGTCCACGGACGCGAAGGGCAAGGAGTTTGCCGGCATGAAGTTCACCGTCCAGGTAGCTCCCGAGGATTGCACCGGTTGCGGCGCCTGCGTCTGGAACTGTCCCGGGCGCGAACGCGACAAGGCGACCAAACAGGAAACCGGCAAGCGCGCCATCATGATGGTGCCGCAGCTCCCGTTGCGTGAGAACGAGGCCGAGAACTTCAAGTTCTTCCTCGCGCTCCCCGAAACGAGCACGGCCCTCTACAAGAAGGACACCGTCAAGGGTAGCCAGTTCGTGAAGCCGTTGTTTGAATTCTCCGGCGCCTGCGCGGGCTGCGGCGAGACCCCCTATGTCAAGCTGTTGACCCAGTTGGTCGGTGATAGGCTCTACATCGCCAATGCCACGGGATGCACCTCGATCTATGGAGGAAACCTGCCGACGACCCCGTACGCAAAGCGTGCCGACGGACGTGGTCCCTGCTGGGCCAACTCGCTGTTCGAGGATAACGCCGAGTTTGGTTATGGCATGCGCCTGACCGTTGACAAGTTCAACGAGTATGCGCTGGAAATCCTGGAGAAGATGATTGGCGGCGCCTGTGGCAGCCTGAAGGGCGACACGGAGCTCCTGACCGCGATCAAGACGGCAGATCAGTCGACCCAGGAAGGCATCGAGGCGCAGCGCGCCCGCGTGGCCACGCTCAAGACCAAGTTGACCGGTTGCAGCAACGAGCTGTGCAAGCAGATGATGACGGTGGCCGACTACCTGGTGAAGAAGTCGGTGTGGATCCTGGGCGGCGACGGCTGGGCCTATGACATCGGCTACGGCGGCTTGGATCATGTCCTGGCCTCCGGTCGCAATATCAAGATCCTGGTTGTGGATACCGAGGTGTATTCCAATACCGGTGGTCAGGCTTCGAAGTCCACCCCGATGGGTGCCGTGGCCAAGTTCGCGGCCGGCGGCAAGCCCCAGATGAAGAAGGATCTGGCCATGATCTCGATGACCTACGGGAACATCTATGTGGCCACGGTGGCTTTGGGCGCAAACCCGGGGCAGACCGTCAAGGCCTTCATGGAAGCGGAGCAGTATGATGGTCCCGCGATCATCATTGCCTACTCCCACTGTATCGCCCACGGTATCGACATGACCTCGGGTATGCAGGGACAGAAGGATGCGGTCAACTCGGCCCACTTCCCGCTGTACCGCTACAACCCCGAACTTCTGGCGCAGGGCAAGAACCCGCTCACGTTGGACAGCAAGCCGCCGACCATGAAGTTCAGCGAGCATGCGATGAAGGAAAATCGCTTCCGCGTCCTGAAGCAGGCGAATCCGGCCCAGGCTGAAAAGCTCATGGCCATTGTCGACCAGAAGGTGTTGGCGAAGTTCGACATGCTGACCAAGCTGGCAGGGATGACCCCCTGCACAGGCGAGGTTGTGCCGAAGGCCTAAGCCGGACCAGATACGAACCCGACGGGGAGTCCTGAGCAATCAGGACTCCCTTTTTTTGTAGGTGGACCGCGACGCAGGGGGCGAGAGCCGCTAAACCGTAGCGGAAATCAAGATTTACCACGGAGGGGCGGAGGCTGAGAGAGAGGGAGGGAGAAGAGAATGTTTCGCCAATTTCACGGGGCAGGAGTAACTGCCCCGTGAAATTGGCGAAACACCTCCCGGTAAAGAGCCTCCGTCGCCAAGGCCAGAGAGAAGAAGGTCTTGCCTGTCTGAATGGCGGGTGGAGTCTCTGTATTTTTCTCCAGGAGAGGGTTGCGGCAATTTTCAAATGGGGTACTCGCCATTTTAGAATTGCCGCAACATTTTCTTTTCCCCCTCTCCCTCAGCCTCCGCCCCTCCGTGGTAAATCTTATTCGCCGCGTGAAGGGCGCTACTATTCAACGACCGGCGAATTAAGTGGCGCTCGGTCGGCGTGAGTGGAAGGCGGCTTGATTGGTCAGGAGGGCGATTTCAGCGGCGCTGTAGCGGTCTGCGGCCTGATAGGCATCTTTTTGCGCGGGCGTGGCGGAGAAGGGGGTGAACATCCAGAGCCACTTCGTGAAGTCCTGGTGTTCCCTTATGGCAGGGAAGACGGGGGCGTCCCAGAGGCTCTGAATGCCTTCTGTCGCCATGCCAGCGGCCTTTAGCCACTGGAGCAGGGGAATCCCGCAGAAGGTGCCGCCATGGTCCGCAGGATCCTTGAAGGTGTCGCCAATGTCGTAACAACGGACGAAATGAACTGGCTCACCGGCCCGGTTCGTGCCCGGCACGATATCGAGGCAGGCCCCGGCAGGAAGTTCCAGGGGATGGGTGACATCGATCCCGACCATGACGTTTTTGCCGGCCAGTTTGACCGGGGCCTCGATCCGGCATCCCTCAATCCAGGCGTTCTCCCCAGTGATGGTGGCAGCCGGAGCGAGAGTCGTGTTCAGCACCAGGAGCGTCGAGGACTGTTTACCCGATCCCGCCGCCTCAAGTCCGCTGGAGATAAGCTGTGTGGTGGTGCCGAAATGCAGGAAGGTGCACTGTGGTACCACCTGGACATGACAGGGCATCGGGTGCAGGATCGCGAACATGGTATCCAGGATGGCCTCGTCCCATTTTGAACCGCAGGCGCGAACTGATTGGAGGAATCGGGCGCGTGTGGTTTCGGTGCCGAGAGAGCAGCAAATTTCACGATAAAGGTCCAGGCCGTGAGTAAAAATAGCGGTCCGCATCCGGGGTGAGAAGTCGAGTTTGCCCTTGGCAACGGGCTGAACTTCGCATGCCTGGAGCATGCGCGTCACCGCGTCCGCGTCGAAACTCATCACGCCGATGTCCAGCGCCGACCGACCTTGGGCGTTAAGCGCCCCGGCGGCCTCCTGTTCGGCGACAGAAGGTTTCTGGAGGTAGAGCCGGACCGTTGTGTCGTCGGCTACGAATACCCCGTGTTTGCTGGAGTGTTCCGGGGTGTCGTAACATCCGAGTGCGACCAGTCCCGGGAGGTCGAGCCGGACGCGGCTGGCGTCGAACTTGAGAAGAACGTCACCCGAGATGACCAGCAGCTGGCCGGCGCCCGGCTTTCCCGGGGGCAGGGCAAGGTACGAAGGAAGAAGGCGATCGAAAAGGGTGGTGGACCGGGTGGGGGAGTTATCCGGAACGGGAATGAAGATTTTGCCGCAAGGTCCGTAGGCGGGCAGACGGCGCGAGTCGCCACCGGCGTGGATGATCATGATGCGGAGCCGGCGCAGGGTAACCGTGAGTGTTTCCCGTTCCTGACGTTCCTGCTCCACAACCCTTAGGACACACAGGATCGTACTGCCGCCGCTGCCGATCCGTTTTCCGTCCGGATCCGTCACGACCATGACATGCCTGAAATCCGGCAACTGCCCCGCCAGTTTCCGTTGCGACAAGAGGCGTTCGTACGCCGCTCCCTGCGTCTCATTCGACGCCGTAACAATCAGATAATCCCACATGGCTTTTTAGTTGCAGACTTCTTTTTGCACAACATGGTCGCGCATGGCACCCCCGGCAGGATTCGAACCTGCGACCGCCGGATTAGAAATCCGATGCTCTATCCAGCTGAGCTACGGGGGTAAAGTAAATAATATCAACGTCTTATGACGTTCAATGCGAAACCGCTCTTGACGCGCTGGGACATTTTTGGGACATTGACCCTTGTGAGACGGCAGTCGGCTGCCGTCCCGGAAAGGGCGGTCTCAAAATGAGCAAACACTATGGCAAGATGGTTACGCATAAGGGCGGGATCATACGGGAGCGGGAAAGCGGCTGGCAAGTTGAAATCAACTGGCAGAAAAGAAGGATCCGGCATACCGAGGCAACGCTGGCGGAAGCCAAGACCTGGGCTGAAGTCGAAATCAACCGGTTACGCAATGAGGGAACCGCTTCCCTGTCGCTTACAGAGGATCAGCGGCATGATGCTGTCAAGGCCCTAAGGATCATGCCTGAAGGGTTATCCCTGGAGGCCATCGTAAAGGAGTACGTTGCCGCTAAAGCGGAATTGGACGGTAGCCCCTTGTCCAATGCTGTCTCCTTCTGGAAAAGCCACCACAAGCCCGCCGGGGGTGTGAAAACAGTTCAGGAACTGTTGGATGAATATGTCAAGGTGAAGACCGAGAAGGGCAAGCGGACCCGGTACATCAAGGATATCCGATTCCGGATTAACGTTTTTGCGAAGCAATTCGGATCCCGCCATGTTCACACAATCACGACCCATGAAATTAATGAATGGGTGAAGGCCCATGGTTATGTGGGAACAACCCAAATCAATTATTTGACCTACCTCACGGGCTTTTTCAATTACGCCAAGCGGCTGAAGCTGGTCGAAGTCAATCCGGCAGACAGCGATGCTATTGAGCGTCCTGATGTTGATGAAAAGATGACGGAGGTCTTTACCGTTGGCAATGCCTCCAAAATCATGGCGGTGGCGGCTGCTAAAGCACCAGCCATTGTACCCATGCTGGCGCTGGGCTTTTTCGCGGGGCTCCGGACTTCCGAGATCCAGGGGATCACATGGGACTGCATTAATTTTGAGAGCAAGCGAATCCGGATTGTTCCGGCTGTGGCCAAGAAACGGCGTCAGCGGTTCATCACGATGACGGACAATTTAATCGAGTGGTTGATTTCTTATCGCCAAAAATCCGGCCCGGTGGCTATCCCGTTGATGACTTATCGCCGTGGGGTGGCAAAGGTTATCAGTACCAGTGGAGTCAAGTGGGTCCATAACGGAATGCGCCACACGTTCGCCTCATGTCATCTTGCCAAATTTCAGGACATGAAACGCTTGGTTATTGAGATGGGGCATGCCGATAAGGCTGACGTCCTGTATGGCCACTATCTTGACCTGGTGACACCGGAGGATGCCGACCGCTACTGGAATATCCGTCCAGCGCCCGAGGATGTGAAAGTAATCCCATTGATTGCCCAAGCCGGATAACGGAGGTGGTTGATTTTTTGCCATATAGTGAAGGGTGGTAATACGCCACCCGGAGAAAAGGCGAAAAATCAAATGAGGCAGGATACGGAATTGCTGTTTAAGAGTGAGATGCTGACTCCCGATGAAACCGCTTCACTGTTGAAAATCAGTGCTGATGAACTCCGCGACCTGCGGCGGCGGAAAAGATTGGCGTTCGTCAAATTGGGATACAGGACAATCCGCTTTCGCCTCCAGGATTTGGAAGCATTTATCCAGCGGTATCGCGTTGCCGCTATCGGCGAGCCGGTGCAATGATTTCGGGCTTAGATCAGGCCTTTTGCCTGCCTAATGAAGCCTTGCGCAAAGTTCAGGTAATCTCTTGAGCCCGGGATATCGCTCTTCCTGGTCTTTACCGAATCCTCCACTGCTTCAAGTGCTTTTGCCCAGTCGAGTATATCCAGCGGCTTTTTCTCGCCATTGTTGCCAGCTTCTTCCCTGAGTGCTTCCGGAGCCAGGCATAAACTGGTGATCAGGCCAGCCAGTATTTTTTCACGCTCATTTGTTTGCGGGATAACGGGGGTCTCACCGAGCAATTTCTTCTGTGCCTTGATGAGCGAAGACCGAACTTGGGAGTCGGTCAATTGAAGTCCGTTGATTTTTGCGTCATTATCGACCTGGCAAATGATGCTCTCGATCTGGAACATTAATCCCGCGTAAAATGGGTCTTTCATGCGGTCTATGGGGTTTTTCATGATGGGGCTTTATAACCTCTTGGATCCGTCAACTCAAGCGCAACACTTCGCCCTCACAAACCGGAAATCAATCCGCTACGCCTCCGTCACGCCGCCTGCTTTCGCAGGCCAGGCGGCGCGCCGTCGGCTCCGCTCCCAGACCTTCGGACTCTCTATGGACTACCTATTTACCGCTACGCTCCGCCTCGTCATGGAACCTGCTGAAAAAGGCCAGGTTCCACGCCGAGGCTTCGCAGCCTTCGGTCTTTCTATGGACACCCTATGGACCCCGGCGCTTCAAAGGGCCGTTCGGCTCGTCGCTTATTGTTCCAACTTTCCCCCATGGGGCGTCCGCTTCGCGCTCGCGACCCCACCGGATCGTGAGCTTTCGCCGTCGCGCCATATTGCGGAGGTTCGTACCTCACCCCCGCAAAATGGCAAATACGCGACGGCTCGTGCTCGCAAAAGCCTCGCACCCGCTCACGAACCGGCGGGGCCGTCTCGTGCCGCCAAGGCGGCATCCGCCCCATGGTCTCAGTTTCCACAAACGCGTCGATCCGCCCGTCCCTTTCAAGCATCTCAATACACTCGCCTTCGGCTCGAAGCGCCTACGGCGTTGGAAATGGCGCACCGCGGACTGGCACACCCGTCATCCGCCATCGGTCCGGGCTCAAAATTCCGCCCCGACCGCTGTCGGCTGCCGTGGAGCCATCCGCAAAATGGTGCGCCATCCTTACCGAAGAGCGCGGCGGGCGGCCCTGATCAACGCTGTTTCCCCCCATCAGTTTCCCCC
>JBAXRC010000003.1:0-18689 GCA_037131415.1 bacterium
ATCATGGCGGCGGCCACTCCGGCGCCGAAGCCGTTGTCGATGTTCACAACGGTAATGCCCGCGACGCAGCTGTTGAGCATGGCCAGGAGGGCGGTGATGCCCCCCATGCTGGTGCCGTAGCCGATGCTGGTGGGGACGGCAATGATGGGGCAGTTGGTCAGCCCCCCCACCACGGAAGGCAGGGCGCCTTCCATTCCGGCGACCACGATCATGACCCGTGCCCTTTTCAGGACGGGGAGGTGGTGCAGCAACCGGTGCAGGCCGGCCACGCCGACATCAAAGACGCGCTCGACCTTGGCTCCCATCCTCTCGGCCACCAAGGCAGCCTCCTCGGCCACAGGAATGTCCGTTGTGCCTGCTGAGAGCACGGCGACGCAGCCGGTGGGGCGGGGGCGGGGGACCACGTCCAGTGTCAGGACCCGGGCGGCCTCGTGATACCGGATTTTCGGGAACTGCAACTTGACGGCGGCGGCTTGTTCCGGGGAGACGCGGGTGGCGAGGACGTTCTGCCGCGCCTCGTGGAGGGCCGCGACGATCTTGACGATCTGCGGAGCCGTTTTGCCCTGGCAGAAAATCACTTCCGGAATACCGCACCGGCGCAGGCGGTCGGTATCGATCCGGGCGAACCCGAGGTTTTTTTCCCGCAGGGCCTCGATTTGGCGCAGTGCCTTTTCGGGCGCCAGTGTGCCTTCCGCAACAGCCTGTATAAGCTTCCGCAAACTCATGGGTTACAGGATGAAAGAGAGCAGGGGTATAATCAAGCTTGAAGTCGGGGGTGAGGCTGGGTGCCTGTTGTCCCCGTAAAAGAGGCGCAACCGCAGACGACCGCGGAAAACGCGGATGAAGAGAATGCCGTATCCGGCGCGGCGCATGGGCACAGCCTTGTTCAATCAAGACCTATTATCCGCGTCATCTACCGTTCATCTGCGGTTTGCCTTCTTCCTCTTCAATGTGGTGGACCGCGACCTCTGAGCGCGGTCTGGTCAATTCATGATCATTCTACGCGCCTAACTCAGAGGCGTTGCCATGGTTGGGGCAACTGCCAGGAGTTGGCGGGTTTTAAGAATGGTGATGGCCTCGTCGAGGCACTGGAGAACTTCAGGGGGCATTCCGGTGACTTTTCCGCATCCCTTGCGGAGGTTTGCCAGTTTGGTGAGGTAACTGCCGGGAAGTTCAGGGGCTTTGCCCTTTTGGCGCCAGGTAGTCAGGTCTCGTTGCCGGAGGTCGCCGGTAAAGGCTTGACCCTTCAGCTTCTTGAGTTCCTTGCGGTCCTGATCCGGAAGATTCTTGCGGGCGAGTTCCTTCTCGATCCACATCAAGCCAGCCACATCGTCGAGTTCCGGGATGAATCCCTCGGGTTTGTCGGCAAGCCACTGGGGGTGGGCATCCCTGACCCATTCATAAACCCTGATATACCGGTAGAGAGAGGACTTGCCTAGCTGCAGGCGTTTTTCGGCATAGTCTTCAAGTGAGGGATGGGAGAGGGCGGCGTCGAGCTTCAGGTCCCGGATCTTGACCAGAAGTTCTCCGATCCTGAGGTAGGCGATCTGGGCGCTTTTAAGCTTCCCTTTCAGCAGCCACGTGGTTTGAAGGGCTTCAGCGACAATCTTCTGCTTTTCGGACTTCTCGACTGGTTTCCGGCTGCTCTTCCGTTCCGCCATGATTCTTCTCCTTTTGTGTATGGGACGCATCATACAGGATTCTCCCTGTGCTGAAAAAGTGCAATCATGATTGCACTATGGAGATAATTTCAAAAAGATAGTGTCAGAATCAGTTTTTGGTACAATGTCAATTCGATGACGAAAAGGTTCCGGCATAGCTGTTCAAGGGCTAGCTGGATGAGGTCTTCATCTTTGAGGCGGCGCCTTCCCGTGAGCAGGTGGAATGTCTCATGAGGAGCAACCAGGTGCCCACGGGGTGAGCACGGAGAAAAGGGAGTCAGGGGATGTATCGAAGCTGGGCGTTGGTGTTGATGCTGGCCGGGGCGCTTGTTTGTGGTGCCAAAGAAAGTGAACGACGACAGGTTAGCGGGATTTACCCGCATCTGGCGGCATTCAACAATGAGGGGGAATGCGGAACCGGCGCGGTGGTGCCTTGGGCTGACCGCCTGTGGATGATCACGTATGGTCCACACCTGCCTTTCGGTTCGTCGGATAAGCTATACGAAATCACGCCGGACCTTGAGCCGATCATCCGGTCCGAGAGCATCGGGGGGACTCCTGCGAACCGGATGATTCATCGTGAGTCACAGCAGTTGATCATGGGTCCTTACTTCATCGACACGAATCGCAACGTCCGTGTGGTGTCGTGGAAGTCCATGCCGGGGCGACTGACGGGCAACGCCAGGCACCTGGCCGATCCGTCCAACAAGGTGTACTTCGCGACCATGGAGGAGGGGCTCTACGAGGTTGATGTGCATACGCTTGAGGTCAACGGCCTGATCAGGGATGGCAATAAGGCGAGTCCGGGACAGACTGCGGAGAAGCATCCGGCGACGGTGGATTCGGCACTTCCGGGCTATCATGGCAAGGGGCGCTAGTCCGGCCACGGGCGGGTGGTCTATGCCAATAATGGTGAAAAAAGCCAGCAGGCTCTTGTGGATCCCGCAATCCCCAGTGGCGCGTTGGGCGAGTGGATCGGGAGTGGCGACTGGCGCCTGGTGCGGCGCAACCAGTTTACCGAAGTTACCGGGCCTGGTGGCATCTATGGAAACCAGAACCCTGAGAAAGATCCGATCTGGGCCGTGGGCTGGGATTTCCGGTCGGTGATCCTCATGATTCTGGACGGTAACACCTGGCATGCCTACCGCCTGCCCAAGGCGAGTCATTGTTATGACGGTGCCCATGGCTGGAATACCGAGTGGCCGCGCATCCGCGATGTGGGCGAGGAGTCCTTGCTGATGACGATGCATGGGATGTTCTGGAAATTTCCCCGGAGCTTCACCCCGGCAAATTCGGCAGGGATCGAGGCGCGGAGCACGTACCTGAAGGTGATCGGGGATTTCTGCCGCTGGGGCGACCGGATTGTCTGCGGGTGTGACGATACCGCGAAGTCGGAGTTCCTGAACACGCGCAAGGCCAAGGGAAATCTTTCTGCGCCCGGGCGATCTCAGTCGAACCTGTGGTTTATTGAGCCGTCGAAGCTGGACAATCTGGGGCCTGCGCTGGGGCGTGGTTCTGTTTGGCTCGATGATCCGGTGAGGACCGGGGTTCCCTCCGATCCATTTCTCTTTTCCGGTTTTGAGCGAAGGATGCTGCATCTGGCGCAGGAGGGCGATGCCCCGCTCAAGGTCACCCTCGAGGTGGATCCGAAGGGGAATGGTTCATGGAAGCCGTTCAGGGAGATCGAGGTGCCTGCGCGCGGATATGCCTGGACGGTGTTCGCGCCAAATGAAACCGGTGTCTGGATCCGGGTGAAAGCGGATCGCGATTGTGCAACGGTTTCCGCCACCTTTCACTACACAACAGGGATTCGCGGGGAACGGGAAGGGGTGAGCCGTTTTCCGGTCTGGCCCTTCCTGGTGACAAGTCTGTGAATGGCGGACTGCTGCTCGTGCGGGGCGATAGGCCGGCGCTGGCGTTTTCGGCCCGGGATGAGAAGGGTGATTTAGGTTGCTACGAGCTTGATGGCGAACTCAAGCTTAAGCGGGTTGGTGATGCCGGGGGCGTTTTGGACGTGAAGAAGAGTGCGGCGATCCCGGAGGGTGTTCTCGCGGTGGATCAGGCCTCCGTTCTTTATGTGGATACAAAAGGGCGGTGGCGCCTGCCGAAAAACGACCCGGCTTTTGACGGGCCGGGCGCGATCGGGCCTGAACGTGTCTGCCGTGAGGTCGCCACCGAGCGGGACATTTTCAACGCGCATGGAACCTTTTATGAGCTTCCGGCGGAGAATGCCGGCGGTGTCGCGAGGATCCGTCCTGTCGCCACCCATAATCTGCGCATCAAGGATTATGCCTCATACAGGGGTCTGCTGGTCATGAGCGGGCTGTCTTCGGCTGCCAAGGCGGGCGATCATGTGGTTCGGTCGGATGATGGCAAGTGTGCCCTGTGGGTTGGGGCTATCGATGACTTGTGGAAGTTTGGCAAGCCGCGTGGAGAGGGTGGGCCTTGGAAGGATACCGCTGTAAAGGCTAATACTCCATCCGACCCTTACCTGATGACTGGGTATGACAAGAAAAGCGTGAAATTATCGCACGATTCCGGTGATGAGGTGGAGTTGTCGGTGGAAGTCAATTTCGGGGGAAAGAACTGGAGCCGGTACAAGAGCTTCAAGGTTCCGGCCGGGCAGGTGGTGGCGCATGAATTTCCCGAGGGATTCAGCGCGTATTGGGTCAGGATTGTATCCAGCCTGGACTGCAAGGCGACGGCCTGGTTTGTCTACGAGTAAGGGTCTGAGCGCATAAGGAGATCAAGATGAGCGGATATTCAGTCAGTCGAAGGGATTTTCTCAAGGGTGCGGCAATGGGGCTGATCGCCCTGCCACGGCTGGGTTTTGCGGCGGCCGGTACGGCCATGGTTCTTGTGGAGGCGGAAACATTCAAGAAGAAGGGCGGCTGGGTCCTGGATCAGCAGTTCATGGACCAGATGGGCTCATCGTTCTTGCTGGCCCACGGGCTTGGAAAACCTGTCGAGGATGCCCTGGCGAGTGTTCAGTTCCCGGAAACCGGTGACTACCGGGTATGGGTCCGGACCCGTGATTGGGTGGCGCCGTGGAAGACGCCGGAGACGCCGGCATCGAAGCGCGCGGAGGGAACGCCGGGTATTTTTAAGGTGCTGGTCGATGGCAAGGCGCTGGCGGCAACGTTCGGGAATGAGGGCGCCGACTGGCATTGGCAGGATGGCGGTACGGTCAGTATCGGTAACCAGGAGGTTTCCGTTGCCCTCCATGATCTCACGGGTTTTGAAGGGCGCTGTGATGCCATCCTCTTCACGAAGGATATGGCGTTTGTCCCGCCCAATCGACTTGATGAACTTAGCCGGTTCCGCCGGGACGTGCTTGGATTAGCCGGCCAGCCGGTGAATGCCGGGATGTTCGACCTTGTGGTTGCCGGGGGCGGGATTGCCGGGATCAGTGCGGCCGTGGCTGCCGCCAGGAAGGGGCTGAGGGTGGCGTTGATCCAGGACCGGCCTGTCCTGGGAGGCAATAACAGTTCGGAGGGCCGGAGCTGGCTTGGGGGTGAGAACAAGAATCCCCTCTATCCCCAGGTGGGCAGGATTACGAGGGAGTTGGAGCCACGCCAGCGAGCCCAAGACTGTTTTAACGACAGCGGTGAGTTTTATGATGATGACAGGAAGGAAGCCGTCGTAACTGCCGAGAACAATATTACCCTGTTTCTCAATCACCGGCTGAATGGCGTCGAGACCGAAGGGGGAAAAATCAAGTCGGTGACGGCCCAGGATATAGCCTCAGGGGTGCGGAAACGATTCAGTGGGGCTTTGTTTGCCGACTGTACCGGAGATGGCTGTGTGGGCTTTCTGGCAGGTGCCGATTCTGAAATGACCGAGAAGGGGCACATGGGGAACACGAATCGCTGGCAGCTTTCGGACGTTGCAAGGCCTGTCTCATTTCCCCGATGCCCTTGGGCGTATAACCTGGCTGACAAGCCCTTCCCGGGAAAAAACGGCAGAGATATCGGCCAGCAGCTTGGGTCCTGGTTCTGGGAAAGCGGTTGTTATAATCATCCGATCAAGGAACGTGAGCGGTCCAGGGATAACAATTTCCGGGCCATGTATGGAGCCTGGGATTGCCTGAAGAATGATCAGAAGAAGTTACCCAACTACGAGCTGAAGTGGGCGGCTTATATCACCGGTCCCCGTGAATCGCGGCGGCTGCTGGGGGATGTGATCCTGACCAAGGGCCATATCATGAAGAAACAGGAATTCGAGGACCGCTGTGTGATTACAGGCTGGGATATTGACCTTCATTTGCCGGAGCCAGCCTATCAGAAGGGGTTTGAGGGTGATGAGTTTATTACCCGGGCCGATTTCATGAACTATCCCAGGCCGTTCTATGTTCCGTACCGGTGTTTCTATTCCAGGAACATCTCCAACCTGTTCATGGCCGGGCGGGATGTCAGCGTGACACACGAAGCCCTGGGGGCCGTGAGGGTTATGCGGACCTGTGGGCTGATGGGAGAGGTTGTGGGCCTCGCTGCCAGTCTCTGCGTCAAGTTTGAGACCTCGCCACGCGGTGTCTACGAGAAGCATCTGGATGACTTGAAAGCGGTTATGAAGGGCTGAGGTGCGTCGGCTTCCTATTGCCCATGAGTGCCGGGGAATAGGTGAACCGCGGATGAACGCAGAAAACGCGGATGGGGAGAATGCCTTATCCGGTGCCGAGTGGGCGTATCCATGTTCAATTAAGGCCTTCCTCCCTTCCGCATCCTTTTGTCAGCGTCTTCTGCGTTCATCTGCGGTTTGCCTTCTTTCGGTCGGCAGGAGCGTGCTGGAGACTTGTGGGTAATCGAAAAAGTCCGTCCGTGAGGATCCGGTCCGGCCTTTTAAGGAAATGCGTTTCTTGACTCTGGTGCTGTTGGAATGGCAACATGAGCCGCTATTTTTCAGGGGCTCAATTTGAAATCGAACCGGCTTGAATCGTTAGAGACTTTTTTGGTTGATCTGATCCAGAGGAAGGACACCTCGCGGATCAAGGATCGGCGTATTCTGTTTCTTCTCTGGTTCCTTCATCAGGCTTCACGTCTGTTCAAGGTGATTGTAAGGAGCCGTCACTTCCTCTATCAGCAGGGCATCATCCGGCACCATACCCTGGGATGCCAGGTGATCAGTATCGGGAACGTGACGGTGGGCGGAACCGGCAAGACCCCGGTGGTGGAAGTGTTTGCCCGAAGCCTTCAGCAACGTGGACGCAAGGTGGCCATCCTGAGTCGCGGTTACAAGAAGGCGGAACCGCCCATTCTGGAACGCCTCCTGAACAAGGTGCTGCTCCGCGAGTCCCGGACCCCGCCGCGGGTGGTGTCCGATGGCAAGAATCTGCTGCTGGATTCCGCCATGGGGGGTGACGAGCCCTACATGCTGGCCTCCAATCTGAAGGATGTCGCGGTGCTGGTGGACAAGGACCGCGTCAAGAGCGGGCGTTACGCCATCAACCGGTTCGGTTGCGACACCCTGATTCTTGACGATGGCTTCCAGTACCTGGCCCTCCGGCATCACCTGGAAATTGTGCTGGTGGATAGCCGGAATCCGTTCGCCAATGGCCACATGCTGCCACGGGGGCTTCTCCGCGAGGATGTCCGCAACCTGGGCCGGGCCCACTATATTTTCATCACCAAGTGTGATGGCAGCGACAATAGCGCGTTGAAGGCCGATATCCGGCGGCTGAACGACAAGGCTGAAATGATTGAGTGCACGCACCGCGCCCGCTACCTGGAGAACGTGTTCACCACGACCCGTGAGGAATTGCCGTTCCTCAAGGGGCGCACGGTGGCGGCAGTCTCGGGAATTGCCGTGCCGGCTGGATTTGAGCGGGAACTGGAGAATCTGGGGGCGAAGCTGATACACCGCGTCCAGTTTGCCGACCATCACCGTTATACCCAGCAGGAAATCATCGAGGTCATCAACCATGCCCGTGACATGGGCGCCGAGGCGATTATCACAACGGAGAAGGATGCGGTGCGGTTTCCGAGACTTGACCGCAGTGACGTCCCGATTTACTTTTTAAGGGTCGATATTGAACTGCTGTCCGGCTCGGAGGATTTCAATGCCTGTATCGCCCGCATCTGTTATCAATAGCGCCCCCCATGGCGCCGGATCCGCCCGCGTTCTTGTCGTCAGCGTGAGCTGGCTTGGCGACTGCGTCATGGCGATGCCGGCTCTGTCGGCCCTCCGCAAGCGCCTGTCCGGTTCCACCATCGCGGTGCTGGCCAAGCCCTCCGTGGCACCGCTCTGGGCTCTTTTCCCCGGGGTGGATGAAGTCATTCCGCTCAAGAAGGGGTTTTCCGGTATGAGGGAGACCGTTCGGGCAGTGAGGCGTGGCGGGTTTGATTTTGCCTATATCCTGCCGAAGTCCTTCCGTTCCGCCTGGATCCCCTTTGTGGCCCGTGTTCCGGGGCGACGGGGTATGCCGGGTCACCGCCGGGACTGGATGCTGACGGAGACGGCGCCGTTGTCGGCGGCGGCCCTGCAGGGGCACCAGTCCCTTGAAATGGCCGACGTGCTTCATGTCACTGGAGACTTGGACTCCCCGCCGTTTCTGGTTGTTCCCGAAGAGGCTGTGAAACGGGCGCAACAGAAGTTGGCGACGGCAGACAATGGCGCACTCACGGGCAGCCTCATTGCCTTTTTCCCCGGGGCGGCGTATGGGCCTGCCAAGCGATGGCCTGCGGAGAACTTTGCTTCCGCAGGGCAGCAGCTGGTGGCAGAGCAGGGTTGCCGGATTCTGATTCTGGGCAGTCAGGGCGACCGGAATGTTTGTGATGAGGTGGCGCGGGGCCTGGGAGCCGGCGCGGTGAATTTGGCCGGTGAGACGGATTTCATGGAACTGGTTGGCCTGCTCAGCCTTTGCCGGTGCGTGGTGGCCAATGACAGCGGCGGGATGCATCTCGCCGCCGGGCTGGGGGTTCCGGTTGTCGGTATTTTCGGCTTAACCGATCCCCTCAAGACCGCTCCTGTGGGAACCCGTTATGCAGTGCTCTGTGCGGAGGGAGTGCAACGATCCCGCGACCTCGCCCGTGATTCCGAGGAGGCCCGCGCGGCCCTGGCCTCCATCTCCGTGGACACCGTGGTGAATGCCATCACCTCGATCTCCTCTATTGACTCTACTTCCCTTTGAAGTAGGATTTGAAACCAGCAAGGAGACGATCCATGAATACAGTCAAAGAGTTGCTTGCATCGAAAGGCTCGGAGGTTTTTACCATTGCCCCGGATTCAACCGTTTATGAGGCCTTGGTGGTGATGGATCAAAAAGGGGTCGGCGCCCTGGTGGTGCTGGCCGGCGGGAAGGTCGCGGGGATCATCTCCGAGCGCGATTATGCCCGGAAAGTCATCCTCAAGAACAAGTCTTCCAAGACCACTTCCGTCAGCGAGATCATGAGTCCTTTGCCCATGACGGTAGCTCCTTCCCGGAACATCAAGGAGTGCATGGGCTTGATGACCGAAAACCACTACCGGCATTTGCCGGTTGTGGACAACGGGAAATTGGTGGGGATTGTTTCCATTGGCGATCTCGTCAAGGCCATCATCTCCCGCCAGCAGGCGTTGATCCAGGATCTTGAAAACTACATCGCTGGCGCCCCGGAAGTGCTCTGATCAACCAGCTAACAGAGTATTCCGTTCGCGAGGAGATCGCCAGTAGCCTCATTCATGGAATTGGGGTGGGGTTGGCGATTGCCGCCCTGGTGGTAATGGCGGTTTTTTCCTCGATGCGCGGGACAGTCTGGCATGTGGTGAGTTGTTCGATCTACGGGGCAACCCTGGTCCTGTTGTTTTCCGCCTCGACCCTCTACCACAGTCTTCCCTGGCCGCGTGTCAAGAGGACGCTGAAGATCCTCGACCATTCAGCCATCTATCTCCTGATTGCCGGAACCTACACGCCTTTCCTGCTGGGCCCGCTCAAGGGACCGTGGGGATGGTCGCTTTTCGGCGTTATCTGGGGGCTTGCCCTGGGCGGGGTCGCCTTCAAGCTGTTTTTCGCAGGCCGGTTCAAGCTGCTTTCGACGCTGATATATGTTGGTCTGGGTTGGATTGTGGTGGTCGCGATTCGTCCCCTCTGGCATTCGCTTCCGCTGGGAGGACTCCTGTGGCTGGTTGCCGGCGGGGTGTTCTACACGGTCGGAACGGTGTTCTACCTGGGACGCCGGATTCCCTACAATCACGCCATCTGGCATGTCTTCGTTCTCGCCGGCAGCCTCTGCCACTTCTTCAGCGTGCTGCTGTATGTGATCCCGCGATGTCCTGGATGACCAGTCCTGCCAGCGTGAACCCGAACACCGCGGTGACGTGGGCGACCGTGCCGTTGATCCGCTTCTTCTGGGCGCACCAATCCGGTGAATCGGTGTCATCCGGCTTCCCGGGAGTGGCGTGGCTGCAGGCGCAGTTTCCGGTTCCGCAAAGGCTCTCCATCATGGGCTCCCCGGGAGGTTCCTCGCTGTAGACGCACAGGAACTCCTTTGAAATGTTTTTTTTGCCAAGATGCTTGCGAACCATCTTGGCGAGGGGACACATGCGGGTCCGGGAGAGCGGCCCGGTCCTGACCTGGGTGGGATCGAGTTTCGCGCCCGCTCCCATGCAGGAAAAGAGGGTTGTTCCGGCTTCAAGGCTCCGTTCGATGAGCAGGATCTTGTTCTGGAGGCTGTCGATGGCATCGAGCACGTAGTCGTATGAACCCAGGTCGAACTGGTCGCAGGTTTTGGCGGTGTAGGCAATGTGGCGGGCGTCGATAGTGGCGCGCGGATTGATTTCGAGCAGACGTTTCTTCAGTTCCTCGACCTTCGATTTCCCGACATTCAGGGCGGTTGCCTGCAGTTGCCGGTTGATGTTTGTGGAGCAGACCACATCGGAGTCCACGATCGTGAGATGCTCGATACCGGACCGGACCAGGGACTCGGCGGACCAGCTTCCGACTCCGCCCACCCCGAATACCGCCACGCGGCTCGCCAGCAGCCGGTCCATGGCCGGCTTGCCGACCAGCATGGCCGTCCGGTGAAAAAGATTGCTCCGGCAGGGGGTGTTCATCGGGGCCGTTGGCCCGCGTTTATCCGCGTTTTTTGCGTCCATCTGCGGGTCCGGTCTTCTTGGTCTTTTGGGTGTCTTTCTTCCGGGGCGGTTTCGCCGGCGCCAGGACGAGGACGGTCCGGGAGGGGAGATAGACCGATATTTTCCCGTTGTACTCGAAGTATTCCTGGAAGGGCGTGATGCGGCCAAATCCGCCAAACGCGGCGGAGTCGCTGTCAACCTGAAGGCGGTAGCTTCCGGGCGGAACCGGGATGGCATAGTCCGTGAAGGATTTCACCGGGTTGAAATTGAACAGGAACACGAGCCCGGCACGCTCAAAGGCGAGCACCTGGTCGGACATGTGTTCAAGGAGGAAATGGGGCCCCGGGGTCTCGATCAGCCGGTAGTCCCGGCAGAGGCCCATCATCGCCTTGTCGAATTCAGCAAGGTAGCGGTAACGCAGGTTGGCGTCATCGCGCAGGTTCCATTGGCGCCGGGCGTAATGGTAGCTCCAGTTGTTGCCCTGGCGGGGGAAGTCGATCCACTCCGGGTGGCCGAATTCATTTCCCATGAAGTTGAGATACCCGTGCCCCGCCGTGGCAAGGGTGACGAGCCGGATCATCTTGTGCAGGGCCATGCCGCGGTCCACCCGCAGGTTACTGTCGAACACGTTCATGGCGGTGTACATGTCGGCGTCGATGAGCCGGAAGATGATGGTCTTGTCGCCCACGAGCGCCTGGTCATGGGATTCAGCGTAGGAGATGGTTTTTTCCTCCTGCCGCCGGTTGGTGAGCTCGTAATAGAGGTTCCCCATGTGCCAGTTCTCGTCCGGAATTTCCTTGATCAGCTTGATCCAGTAGTCGGGGGTGCCCATGGCGAGCCGGTAGTCGAACCCGACCCCGCCCTCCTCGGGCTTGGCGCCCAGTCCGGGCATGCCGCTGACGTCCTCGGCAACCGTCAGGGCATCGGGGCGGACCTCGTGAATGACCTTGTTGGCCATGGCGAGGTAGGCGAAGGCATCGTCATCCACATTGCCGCCGAAATAATCCCCGTAGTCGGTAAAGGCTTTCCCCAGGCCGTGGTCATGATAGAGCATGCTGGTGACGCCATCGAAGCGGTAGCCGTCAAACCGGTATTCATCGAGCCAGAACCGGCAGTTGGAAAGGAGGAAATGCAGGACTTCCGTCTTGCCGTAATTGAAGCAGCGCGAATCCCAGGCCACATGGTTGCCGCGCGGGCCCTCGTGGAAATACTGGTAGGGTGTTCCGTCGAACCGGCTCAACCCCTCCACCTCGTTGCGCACGGAATGGGAATGCACGAGGTCCATGATGACGGCGAGTCCGGCGCCGTGGGCGGCATCCACCAGGGATTTCAGCTCCTCGGGGGTGCCGAAACGCGAGGAGGCGGCGAAGAAACTGCTGACATGGTAGCCGAAGGAGCCGTAGTAGGGGTGCTCCTGGATGGCCATCAGCTGGATCGTGTTGTATCCCGCCTCCACGATCCGGGGCAGGATTTTCTCCTCGAATTCGCGGTAGGTTCCGAGCCGGGGCTCGATCTGCGCCATGCCGACATGGGCTTCGTAGATGCGGGGCGCCTCGGCGGGGCGCCGGTAATGGTCGTTCTTCCAGGCATAGGGTTGCGCAGGCCACCAGACCTGGGCGCTGAAGATCTTGGTGGTGTCGTCCTGGACGGCGCGCCGGACATAGGCGGGAATGCGTTCGCCGCTTCCGCCGGGCCAGGAAACCAGGAGCTTGAAGAGATCCCCGTGTTTCAGGCGGTCGGGGGCCAGCCGCAATTCCCAGACGCCCGTGGCGCCGTCCTTTCGGAAGTAGTGTTCCGTCGCGGGTTTCCACTGGTTGAAATCCCCGATGAGGGCGATGGAACAGGCGTTGGGGGCCCATTCCCGCATGATCCAGGTTCCGTCGGCTTCGCGGTGCAGGCCGAAATACTCATGGCCGGATGAGAAATCCGGGAGGCTCATCTGCCCCTGTGTCAGCCGCTGCTCCGTGTTTCGGGTGAGGGCCATCCTTCCGCGGATGACCGGCTCAAAGGGCTCGAGATAGGGGTCAGTCCTCACGAGCGGAAGTTCAGCGGGTAATGGTGTGAGCGCTTGCATGATGTGTTTATCTACTGCCGGAACACCTCGAACGTGCGTGACTGGCCATCGCCGCGGGTGATCTGCACGGTGATGATCCCGTCGCTGTCGCAGGAGTATGTCTCGCTGGCCATCGCATCGAGGTCCGGGCGGAGATGAATGCCGTTCGACTTGAACGGGTCGTTGAGGGGAAGGCCTGGATCATAGGGGAACAGGATTTCCGACCAGGGGCGCAGACCATCGAGCGGCTTGCCCTCCTCATTCACGGAGGTGCATTCCAGATATCTCAGCCGCCCGATGTTGTGCTGCGGCTGGTAGCTGACATGGGTCATGACGGGGGACTCGGTGCGGGCGGGCAGGCGCATGCCTGCCTTGAATACCGGCGAAAAGACCTCGCGATGACCATGATCGGCCAGCCGGATCACGCCGAAATGCCGGGCAAAGACCTCATGAACCCGGATCGTCTCCGTGCTCTGGATGGCGGCCCCCATGGCGGTGGCGGTGAAGGGCTTGTCCGTGGTATAGAGCCTGATTTTCGGGAAACGCTGGCCGATCAGCTTGCCCACCACCGGCAGCCGTGAAGATCCGCCCACCAGGTAGATGGTTTCCACCTCGTCGCTCCCGATGTTCAGGATCACTTCGGCAAGTTTCTCCACGGCGGGCGCAATCAATTCAGCCAGGCGCTTCTCAAACGCGGCGGCGGTCACCTTGACGGTTTCGCCGGAAAGCCCGATTTCCTCGGGATCCAGCGTCAGGCTCCGGGGCTGGCCGGTTCCGAGCCGTTCCTTTTCACGGCAGGACTGCATCAGCAGCAGCGTGCGGTGGAAGGGGGAGAGGGCGTCGAAATCCAGCTTCAGCTTGTCGCAGAACAGGCGGGCAAGCGCCTCGTCGAAATCATCGCCGCCGAGGGTTTCGATGCCGGAGGCGCCCAGGACCGTGTAGTCCGTGGCATTGATCCGGACGACCGAGGCATCGAATGTGCCCCCGCCCAGGTCGAACACGGCGATGGTGGTCTTGAGCTGCCGCGCCTTGGCGCGATTTCCGTGCACCATGCGGTCGGCCAGTTCAATGGCGGCGGCGGATGGCTCATTGAGCGTGCCGATCACAGTGAACCCGGCATCCCGGAAGGCGCTGCGGGTGAAATGGCGCTGGGCACCATTGGCATTGGCCGGCCAGGTGAGAACGATCTCGAGCGGCTCGGCCGCACTGACGATCCCCGATGCGCGGATCGAGGTGTGGACCGCCTTGGTAAACTGGCAGAGGGTGTCGTGCAGGTCGAGTCCGCCGGGAATAAACTCCGTTGCGAACCGCATGCCATCGACATAATCCCGAAAAAGCCGCTTGAGCGAGCGGATCGGGATGTGGCGCTGGGCCGCACCCGGCTCCGTCAGCGACCGCTCGGCCTCGGCGCCGAAGCGCAGGCTGCCGGTGACCGTGTCGAAGACAACCATGGAGGGAAAGATGTCCCTTGCGACGCGACCGATCGAGGTGTCGGTCACGTGCGGCACCAGGGGATAGCGGCCCCGGTCGGCGCAGACCACCACGGTGTTGGTGGTTCCGTAATCAATGCCGAGTCGCGCCATATCAGTGTCTCCGGTTGACGGCGACAAGGGCCTTGGCCACAACAAAGCCGCGGCCGGTGTAGAAGCCGGGGCGGATGGTTTCCGTAACCACGGCGTCGGGGAGGCTGGGATCCGCGACTTCGCGGGTGATGGAGTGGATCAGGGGATCGACGTGCTCGAGGCGCTCGGCCTCGAATTTCATGGCGCCGAGGTCGGCCAGCAGCATATCCATCTGTTCCGTGACCCGGCGGGCCTCCGGTCCGGCGGCGGCCGACGTGTTTCGGATGGTGACCAGTTCGCGAATCACATCGTTCAGGCGGGCCTCCATCAGGTCGTTGAGGACCCGGCGCATGGCGTCCACTTCCTCCATGGACCCGGTGGTCACGGGGGCCATGTGCCTGGAAAGCTGGGTGCGCAGGGAGGCGACCTCCTGGCGGACGGATTCGATCGAGGAGGATGTGGATTTCTCCGGGGCGGCGGGCTTGGCGGCCTTGACCACGGACTTGGCCGTCTTTTGGGGGGGCGGGGATGATTTTTTCACGGGAACGGAAGCCGTTTTGACGGCGGGCTTTTTGGCGCCCGCTTTCACGGCGGACTTAATTGTTTTCTTTTTGCTCGGTTTCATTCTTCTTCTCCTGGAGAGTGTTTGGTATTTGCGAATTGGCAGAATAGGGGAAGATGCTGGAAAATCAAACATATTTCCTGCCCCTGAATTATAGTGTTTTTGTTTTTTCGGCAGACTGCTAGAGTCTGCCCCTTCAATACAACGGGCAGGATGTTCCGCCCTCAGGCAGGAGTTGATGTATGCAGTGGTTGATTAAGAAAATAGTCGGGACCAAGAACCAGCGTGACGTGAAGAAGATGGCGCCGCTGGTCGCCCGGATCAATGAGTTTGAAAAGCAATACCAGTCGCTTTCCGATGACCAGTTGAAGGCCAAGACGGTTGAGTTCAAGGCGCGTCTCGAGGGGAAGAAGGAAACCCTGGATGACCTGTTGCCCGAGGCGTATGCCGTGGTCAAGAATGCCTGCCGCCGGCTGTGCGGGAACCAGTTTGAGGTTTGCGGGCATCAGTTGACCTGGAACATGATTCCCTTTGATACGCAGCTGATGGGCGGAATGGCCCTGCACCAGGGGAAGATCGCGGAAATGGCGACCGGTGAGGGCAAGACCCTGGTGGCGACCCTGCCGCTCTACCTCAATGCCCTGGCGGGGAAGAACGTCCATCTGGTCACCGTCAACGACTACCTCGCCCGCCGCGATTCCCAGTGGATGGGGCAGGTGTTCCGGTATCTCGGGCTGACGGTCGGGTGTATTCAAAACAACATGAATTCCGAGCAGCGCCGGGCCGAGTACGCCAAGGACATCACCTACGGCACCAACAGCGAATTCGGCTTCGACTACCTGCGTGACAACGGGATGGCGTGGCGCCCCGAGGACATGGTGCAGCGCGGTCATTTCTTTGCGCTGATTGACGAGATCGACAGCATCCTGATCGATGAGGCGCGGACTCCGCTGATTATTTCCGGCCCTGCGCCGGTCTCCTCGAACCAGTATCTGGAGCTCAAGCCGCGGGTGGAGCGCCTGGTCCGCCGCCAGTCCGAGCTCTGCAACCGCCTGGTGGTCGAGGCGCGCCAGGCGATCGAGGACAAGAAGGAGGACCTGGCCATGCAGAAGCTGTACCAGGTCCGGCACGGCATGCCCAAGCACAAGCAGCTCATGCATCTCCTGGAGGAGCCGTCTGTCCGCCGGCTGATGGAGAAGGTTGAGGGCATGATGCTTACCGACATGTACAAGGAGCAGGCCCGCGAATTACGCGAGGAACTGTTCTTCAATATCGACGAGAAGGGGCATGACGCCACCCTGACGGAGAAGGGCTGCGAGGAGATGAGTCCCGCGGATCCGGATGCCTATGTGCTTCCCGACCTGATCACGATCATGTCCGACCTGGATGGCGACACCTCGCTGTCGGAGGCCGAGCGGGCCAAGCGCAAGCTGGAGTTCCAGGAGCGGATTTCCCTGCGCAGCGAACGCATCCATAATGTGGACCAGTTGATCAAGGGTTACTGTTTGTATGAAAAGGATATCCAGTATGTCGTCCAGGACAACCAGGTCCTGATCGTGGACGAGTATACCGGCCGTATCCTGCCGGGACGCCGCTGGAGCGACGGGCTGCACCAGGCCGTTGAGGCCAAGGAGGGGGTCAAGATCGAGCGCGAGACCCAGACGCTGGCCACGATCACGATCCAGAACTATTTCCGCCTGTACGAGAAGCTGGGCGGCATGACCGGCACGGCGGAAACCGAGGCCGATGAATTCCACCAGATCTACAAGCTGGATGTCATGGTCATTCCCACCAACCGGCCGGTGCGCCGGGTGGACAAGAATGATGTCGTCTACAAGACCCAGCGCGAGAAGTTCAAGGCGATCGAGGACGAGATCCTGGAGTGCAACACCCGCGGCCAGCCGGTGCTCGTCGGCACGATCTCGGTCGAGACCTCGGAGTTGCTGAGCCGCATGCTCAACCGCGCCAAGATTCCCCATAACGTGCTCAATGCCAAGAACCACGAGCGTGAAGCCGACATCGTGGCGCGGGCGGGACAGAAGGGGGCTGTGACCATTGCCACCAACATGGCCGGGCGTGGAACCGATATCAAGCTGGGCGAGGGGGTCGTCTGGATTCCCCGCGAGACGATCGAGTCCCAGAAGACGCTTTCCGATAAAACGGACGGAAAATCCCTGCGGGACCAATTGCTGGACAATCCCTGCGGTCTCTACGTCATCGCCTCCGAGCGCCATGAGTCGCGCCGCATTGACCGCCAGCTTCGCGGTCGCTGTGCGCGCCAGGGTGACCCGGGAATGTCGCGGTTTTATGTCTCCCTTGAGGATGACCTGATGCGCCTGTTCGGATCCGACCGGATCGCCCGGTTCATGGAGCGGTTCGGCATGGAGGAGGGGGAGATGCTGGAGCATAAGCTGCTCAACCGGTCCATTGAGACCGCCCAGCGGCGCGTCGAGCAGCAGAACTTCTCCATCCGGAAAAGGACGCTGGAATACGACGATGTGATGAACAAGCAGCGCTCGATTCTCTATGGCATGCGCGGTAATATCGTGCGCAGCACCACGCCCCGGGAACAGTTGTACGACATCATGTACGAGGTGATTGGCAATCATGTCGAGGAGATGCTCCAGGGCGCCAAGGCGGATGCCTGCGAGGCCTTCCTGATCTGGATCCACCAGATGTTCCCGATTTCCGTCAAGCGCGAGGAGCTGAGTTTCGGGAAGGACGATCTCGACAAGGTGGTCGACCTGCTTTTCGAAAAGGTCAGGCAGGCCTATGAGACCAAGGTCGCCTCCGAGGCGGGCGACCTGATCGGGAATGTTGAACGCCAGGTCATGCTTCAGTCGATTGATATCCACTGGCAGGACTACCTGCGCAGCATCGACGGGTTGCGGCAGGGAGTGGGCCTGCGCGCCTACGGGCAGCGTGATCCGCTCGTGGAGTACAAGCGCGAGGCGTTCGCCATGTTCGGGACGCTCATGGATGATATCCGCGAGGAAATTTGCGAGAAAATTTTCCGTGCTTCCGCCCAGATCCTGGCCTTTGAACGGTTCATGCGGCAGATTCCGACCCAGACGATCCATGACGGCGTGGCCGTCCTGGGGCATGGCGGCGGAGAGCAGGAGACCGGCACCGCCCGTTCCGCGGTGCGCGGGGGTGAAGAAGTTATGCAGGCCGCCATGAAGGCCGCCTCCACGCCCGTGCGGCGCCAGGTCGAGAAGGTCGGTCGCAATGACGCCTGTCCCTGCGGGAGCGGGAAGAAATACAAGAAATGCTGCGGGGAAAACACATAACGTGATCCGGGCTGGCAGATTGTGGCGCTGGGGAGCGGCCGTGCTTTCGGGGCTCCTTCTGGTTCTTGCCTTTCCGCCCTTTGAATCCGCCCAGTTGGCCTGGGTGGCCCTGATTCCCCTTCTTCTGGCGCTTTTGCACCAGTGGAACGGGGGGCTTGCGGTGGCCTTCCGTCTCGGGTTTGTCACCGGACTGGTGTTCTGGCTGGCGACGATGAGTTGGATGCTGCGCCTGTTTGAGACATCCCCCGCGCCTCTCCCGCTGATCGTAGTCGGCTGGGGCTTGCTGGCGGCGTATTGCGCGCTCTACCTTGGCGCCTTTGCGATGACGGTGGTGTGGGCGGCGCGCAAAATCGGGGTGGGCAAACTCTGGCAGAACCTGTTGCTGACCCTGCTGATCCCGGTCTTCTGGGCGGGCGGCGAAATTGTCAGGTCCTATTTCCTGACTGGATTTCCCTGGGACCTGCTGGCGATCTCGCAGTTCCGGAGTGTCGCCCTGATCCAGTCGGCCCAATG
>JBAXRC010000004.1:0-16852 GCA_037131415.1 bacterium
GCACTTTCCGCTTTTGCTCGCTACAACTGTCCGCTTTTGAAAATCCCACGACAGCCCAAGCAGATCGGCAAGCCTCACAGCCAGCCGCGGGCGCGAAGATCCTCCTCTAGATACTCCGCCAATACACGGTGCCCGGCGGCAGCGGGATGCATGAAGAAAACCAGATAATCCTCGGGATACTTCTTCGCATCAATCCGGTCGATGGTATTATAAAATGGAATGCCGATTTCCTTGAAAATCAGGGGGGGGGCCTTTCCCATCGGCCCCATCACAACGACCTTAAACCCATGTTTGCGGCCCAACTCCATCAGTTCCAGGAAGCTGTCACGAACCCCCTTGATGTCAACCCCCTGCCGCAGTGCTTCCGGAACCTTTCCTTCATCAAAATCACGCCGGTCATTGATCGTGCTTACAGCCACCTCGGGAAGGCGCTTCCGGTCGAACAGCAGATAATACAGGAAGGAAACGTCCTTCCTAAACCATTGCCCCTCCTGCGGGATGAAGAACGGCAGACCAAAATCGTTGTCGCACCACCCCACCACCACGATGTCAGGCTTGTAAGCGAGTCCCCGGCTCTTCATCATCTGGACTTCAAGTTGGCTGTTGTAGCCGGGCACGGCCAGGTTTAGGACCTCATAGGTGCGCCCAATCGCCCTCGCGTTCAGGTTCGACTCCAGAACCGACAGGTAATCCTGACCCTGGTGATTTCCCCAGCCGAACATCCCTGAGTCTCCCAGCCCGACGATTCGCACACAATTCAAAGGTTTTTCAGTTTGGTAATCGTGACTGGCGCGGAATCCCTGCCGGTTTGTCCGCAACCGGTTATGTCCAAAGTCCATATCGAGACCTGGCCTCAACTCATAGACCAGAAGGCGATCCTCGCTCTTTCGGATAATGGCTGCGAGGGGATGAGAACTCTTGATGGTCTCCTTGTTTAATTTTTTCGCTATCGCCTCAGCTCGATCGAGGGACTGGGAACTTTGCAACTGCATGAAAAAGAACCGGAGACCGATTTCCGCAGCAAGAAGGGCCGTAGCGGTACTGAAAACAAAAAGGGAAACCTTACCTGCGAACCCAGCCCATTCCCTGCGCCCCTGATGAATCCCGTACCGCAGGAAATACCACCCAAACCAGAAGAAGCACGCCGCCCGAACACGGCCCATGGGATTGCTAACCCTAAACCCATGATTCCAGTCGCCCCCGGCAATTATAACCAACCCCATCTCAACCAGCGAAACCCCGGCGGCGGCAAAAAACACCCAGGTAACCAGACGCCCGTATCGTGACCGACTCCATTGCTTTAACCAGTCCATGTTATTTCAGAAACAGGAAAAAACCGTTTACAAAATGAACAATGCCTACAATACCTACCGCCATGCCAGCAATCCAGAGCGGTTTCTTTTTCATCAAGGCCGAAATCGAGGAAAGCAGGATGGCAATCTGAAGAAAAATGACCCCGAACCCGAAGGCTGCAGAATGAGCCCCGCAATCAGTCCGAAAGACCTCAAGTTTTTTGGCCTCTTTTTGAATCTCGTCGCGTTCCTTCTTGTAATCCCTGATCTTGCCTTCGGCCGCTTCGATGCTTTTTTTATACTCATCCACAGCGTCAGGGGAAAACGATGCCCCTTGCGCCTTGAGCTCGAGCTGAAGCTTGTCCCGCTGCAACTCATAAAGATAGCCCTTGATGCTTTTTGCCTGGTAGAAGGCCCACTGATCAGAAGCCTGAGTCTGACTGAGCACTGATTTCGTGGAGTAGCCTCCCCCTTTGAATGTCGCCATTGTGGCACACACCGCGAGGATAACGGTTGAAAGAGCCAACCAATTCAACCAAGGTTCTTTTTTTTCGTCCGCCATGATAATCTTCCTTCTCATTATGTCATAAAGCCGAATATTGTGTCGTTTCCGCGTCCTGTGTCAAGTCACGGAAACGGACACTCATGAAATAGGCGTTGCCAAATATTTCACAAAGACTTATTACTTTATTTTAGCTTCCTTTGGGCCAGCGTGCCTGATGAAGTAGCCACCAAGACTGAAGATACCGCTTATGAACACAACCCTTCACGCCGCACTCCCCCCCGACTACCACATGCACACTACACTGTGCAAACACGCCAAAGGCACAACACAGGAATTCAAAAAGGTCGCCCGTGAACGCGGATTGCCTGAACTGTGCTTTACCGACCATTGCCCGGAACCGTCCGGTTACGATTCAAAGCACCGGATGTCCATTGACGAGGTCCCCGCCTACTACGACCTCGTGAAAAGCCAGCAGGACGGAACCCAGCCCGATATTTTCATAGGGATCGAAGGCGACTATTTTCCGGGCTGCGAAACGTTTCTGTCGGAATTCCTGCCTCGTCAGCCCCTTGACCTTGTCCTCGGATCTGTCCACTACATCAAGGACTGGGGGTTCGACAACCCGGACTACCTTAAGATGTGGGAGTCGGTGGACGTCAAGGGAGTCTGGAAGGAATACTTCTCCCTAATAAAGGGACTGGTTGACACCCACCTGTTTGACATGATCGGGCATTTTGACCTGCCCAAAAAATTCGGGCACAGGCTCCGTGACAAGGACATGAAGGAGCTGGTCCAGCCCGTCCTCGATCATATCGCCAAAAGCGGCATGGGAATGGAGATCAACACCTCCGGCTGGCGGCGAAAAGCAGAGGAAGCCTACCCTTCCCCCCTGATTCTCAGCCTGGCCTGCGAACGCGGCATTCCGATCACCTTCGGGTCTGATGCGCACGCTCCCAACGAGGTCGGCCACGAATTTGAAAAAGCCCTGCGCCTGGCGAAAGAGGCTGGCTACAAGGATTCCTTGCGGTTCCGCACAAGGCAAGGAACACGCGTGCCTTTACCGTAACCCGTTCAACAGCGTTGCGAGGGCGTGTTGCTGGATACCATAAAAATCGTGAAGCGCCTTGATCTGCGCCAGGATTGGCTCCCGATCCGCAGGCTGAGCACGCTTCACGGCAAGGATCATCTTGTTCTTGTGCGTTTCCTCGGGTGAGATGAACTCGAACACCTGGGCATCGTAGCCGGAAGCCTCCAGCCAAAGCGCCCGCAGGGCATCCGTCACCATCTCCGCCTCCTGCCCCAGATGCACACCGAACCGAAGCACCGGTCCAAGAACGGGAGGCAAGGTCATCTGCGGACGAATTTCCTTATGACAGCAAGGAGCGCACATGATGATTTCAGCGCCGCTACGAATCCCCGCATGAATCGCCAGATCGGTTGCCGTGTCACAGGCATGCAGAGCCATCATGACATGGAGACTCCCCGGAATGTGTGTTTTCACATCACCAAGGATGAAGGCCAACCCGCTCAAACTTGACTTGGCCGCTGCCGCCTGGCAGAGACTCACAAGATCGACCCGTTGTTCCACACCCGTCACCTGGAATTCCACGCCCGGCAAACCTTGGAGATAATCAGCAACGGCAAAAGTGAGGTACCCCTTCCCTGAACCATAATCCACCACCCTAATCTGTTTCAGTCCAGCCGCCCGAGACGCATGGAGGGCATGCTGGAAGATATCCAGGAATACATTGATCTGCTTCCATTTTCTGGACATGGAAGGAAGCACCTGATGCTGTCCGTTAGTAATCCCCAGCGCCTGCAAAAACGGACGAGAGGGATCGATAAGCCGCCGCTTCACATGATCATGGCCAGTCCCAGGCATACTGCCCGCCGCAACAGGTGAAGAGCCCAGGACTCCCTCGCCGCGTTTATTGAATTCAAGCTGAACCACATCGGACAAAGTGAACAGGCTCGCGCTTCTAAAGTCATGCCCCAGAAGATCTCGAATCATCCGGAGCCCTTCCTCTGGCCCGAAGTTCCGGGTAATGTCACACGTCTTGTGCCGGAACACAAACGTGAGCATATCCTTGCCGCGAATTTCGACCGCCCGGACCAGGATCTTTTGAAGATATGCCTCCTGCCCACGATATTTCCCAAGCACCAGTTTGACGAAAGAATGGCCGGAAAGAGCATTTTCAAGGCGGGACATAAAGGAAAAAAAGACACCCGTTTCCTTCATTTGACGTACACTCATCCGCAACCACCTTTCGCAAAACCCTACCATCCCCGGCCTCACACTTTGTCGCAAACGGGAGTAAACTGACAAAGTTCAGGCCAAAGTTGAAGATAAAGTTTCCCAAAATCGAAAAGCGGCAAGGCGGGAAGAATATTTCAAGCAAGGTTTCTGGAAACAGGAGCCATCCCCGGAAGATAGTCCTGGAACTGATTGCGGACAAGGTCGTCCATGGCGTCCAGCAACTCCACGGCATCAAATCCCTCGGCCTTCATCTCAAAGCGTTCACCAAAGCCGATCCCCAGCGACAGAATTCCCAGCACACTTCGGGCATTGACCCTCTTTCCTCCATAACAAATCTGCACATCGGATTTGAACCGGGAGATTATCTTAACCATCATGGCTACAGGCCGGGCATGAAGCCCCTCAGGCACTTGGATCGTGAAGAATTGAGACACTGGCTCGAATTCCGGAATAGTCGCAACGCGCACACGCGGTGACTCGCTCTTCTCCAGTTGCTCAAACGCAATTCTGCCCGCCTGAAGAAGTTGCTCACAGTTGACCGGCTTGCCAAAACAGCCATCAAATCCCATTTCATGATATTTGAATTCCCCGAAAGAACCCACATAACTACTTAATGCGTAGATGCGACTTCCTGGATCATGCTTCTTGATGCGGCGGCATAACTCCTCGCCGTTCATGTCCGGCATGCGCAAATCGAGGAAGCAGACCCTGACCTTCTCAGTCTTTAATACATTTAACGCATCATCCCCATCGACGGCACAATACGTACGATAACCATTTGCCCGGAAGAGCTTTCCTAAATAACCGAGCACGGCCTCATCATCATCAACAATCAAAATGGACTTCTGCATTATAACCATATCCCGAAAAAACAATATCAGTCCCCAGATATTTGACTATAAGGGAAACCCTGAAACTTAATCAGGGTTTTCACTGAGGCATGGGTGATTCGTCGACCTTGTCTCTACGCCTATTTTTCGCAACACACTATCTCTTTCACATCCTCTTTCATCATCATATTTGAGACATCCAAGCCCATCTGACACACAATTATGAGACAAGAATTGAATTTTCCAGCAATAAAGGACTTATTTAGTATTATTTGAATGCATTTTCTCCTTTTGGCACATCTCTAGCTAATATCGAAATAACATCAGGAAAATAATTCATGAAACAAAACTGGAATTTCTTATCGTTAATAGGCTCGGAACGAAAATCGGCAGCTGCTTTTACCCTATTTTTTTTCCTGACCTTGTCCCCTCCCCGTCGATCCCACGCTGAAAATTCTGCTGATGCAAAATTCCTTTATTATCAGGAAGACAAAAACAGGATACGAGTGCTAGCCCCGACCTTCATGACGCAGCATGAAACCGAGTCCGGGTGGACTATCAAACTGGATGGAATCTATAACTCAATCACGGGCGCCACACCAACCGGTGCCCCCCCCAGCAGGACAGTACCCTCTTTAACGACAACAACCAGATATGAACCTCAACCTCAGTCGACCCCTGCCCCAACCGTTACAACCACGCCCAAACCAAGGGATGACGACGAAAATGAGCATGATTCTTACACAACACGAAGCCGGGGAACTCAAAGTCTCTCCAATACCCGATTCTCCGCAGTAACAGGTGCCACACCTGCTGTTACGCCACCACCCACATCAACTCCCCCTGCGACATCATCGGGATCAACAGGGTCTGCACCGTCATCAGGATCAACCGGGTCTGCTCCGTCATCCCAGAGCACCCCATCCTCGCAGCAAGCCGCTACACCAGCCCCCAAGTCCGGTGTTCCGCTGGCTGATTTCAGCGACAACCGCTGGGGCTTCAACCTTGGGCTATCCAAAAGAATGGGACAGCATACTCCGGGTGGACAGTTTTCTTTCAGTCAGGAATCGGACTACCAGTCCGCCGGAATCAGTCTTCAGGATGCCATTGACTTCAACAAGAAGAACACAACCCTGCTTGTGGGCGGCGCTTTAACACACGATACCCTCTCTCCGGCCAATGGCCGCCCCAGCGACACAAAGGACAGTATTGACGCCATTCTCGGAATCACTCAGGTCCTGTCCCCCACCACACTGCTAACCGCGAATATCGAAGTCGGGCAGGTGTCGGGATTTATCAGTGATCCCTATAAGGTGGTTGAATTGAACAACAACCTGACCTATGAAAAACGTCCCGAAAGCAAAACCAAGGAAATCATCTATATCGGTATCGACCAGTTCATTACCCCGTTGAACGGCAGTATTGAGGTCGGACTACGACACTACGGCGACAGTTTCGGTATCAACTCCGAAACTATTTCATTGGCCTGGTTCCAGAAAGTTGGGGACCATTTCATTGTCAGCCCATCTGTACGATATTACACCCAGACGGCAGCGGATTTCTATGATGTCCGGTTCACCGGTTCACCCGAGTTCTACAGTTCCGATTACCGGCTCTCTGCGTTTAAAGCCACCTCATTCGGCTTGAAATTCATCTGGCTTCCCTCGGCCCGCTTGACAATGGATGTGGGCGTGGAGCGTTATCAGCAGTCCGGAAGTGACGGAAAAACTGATCCGGACATGTATCCCGCCGCCACGCTATTCATTATCGGAGCCCATTGGGCATTATGAAGGACACCGACTATATCCTCCATTCCTTCACGGCAATGGGAACAACCTGTCAGGTTCAGTTTCAGGCCTCTTCCCATGCCACTTCCGAAGCCTTCAAAACAAAGGTGTCTGACTGGGTTTCTGGATTCGAGGACCAGTTTTCACGTTTCAGACCTTCCAGCATCATCTCCCGAATCAATGCGGCCGCGGGACAGGAATGGGTGGAAATCAATAAAGAGGCCGAAGCACTCTTTGCCCTGTGTGATTGGTTCCACTGGTCAACCAAGGGACTTTTCGACCCGCTCCTGCTCCCTTTGATCAATCTCTGGAATGGACAGGCCATACCCGATGACCGGGAGGTGAAAAAAGCCATGGCCCAGTGTGGGTGGAATAAACTTCAGCGTCGTAAAGGAAGTGTATTCCTGCCCGAAGAAGGAATGGGCATGGATGTCGGAGGTATCGGGAAAGAGTATGCCGTGGATCGGGTATTTGAAATGGCCGATCAATCCGGAATCCAGAACATCCTCATCAATTTCGGCCAGGATCTTCGTGTACAAGGCCAACCTCCTGAAGGCGGGCCATGGCGGATTGGCATTGAGGATCCCAGCGATACCGGTCAATGCTGGGCGGGAGTCGCCGTGAATAACCGTGCCATCACCACCTCAGGAAACTATCGACGAAACGTCACCATCAACGGGCAGTGGTTCGGCCACATTTTCGACCCTCGCACAGGATATCCTGTCAACAATGGATGCCAGGCCGTCACCGTCATTGCTCCCACCTGCACCGAGGCTGGAATTCTATCCACCTCGGCATTCATCCAGGGAAGTGATGAGGGGCTCCAATTCCTTGATAGTTTTCACCAGGCAGAAGGCGCCATCAAGGAGAACAACAGAAGCTACAGCACAAGGAGATTCAATGAATATCTCATTAAAAATTAGCCGGTTAACCCTGGTGATGTTTCTGACCGCAACCTGCGCCATTGCCGGATGGAAAACCGGAACGCCCCTCCCCAATTTGGCGAAATTCAAGCTGGACGGAGCGGTGCCAGATCTTGCAGGAAAAGTGGTACTGGTTGACTTCTGGGCCTCATGGTGCGGCCCCTGCAAGACATCATTCCCATCGCTGGAGAAGCTGCAAAAACTATATGGCGAGCGCGGGCTGGTTGTCCTGGCTGTGAACCAGGACAAAACCGACAAGGCGATGAGGACATTCCTGACCGACCATCCCGCAACCTTTCCCATTGTTCGGGACACCCAGAACCAGCTCATTGCGGAGGCAGATGTCTCCTCAATGCCCGCCTCCTTCCTCGTGGATCGAGAAGGAAAAATCCGGCACCTGCACAAGGGGTTCCACGGCGAAAAAACCCTGGCCGAATATGAGCAGGAGATCGGCGTATTGTTACAGGAAAAAAACAAAGGAAAACCATGACCCCTCAATCAAGACATCAGGGATCACTCAGGAACATCTTCACCCCTTTCATCATGATTGCTTTCTTGCTCTTGATGCTCTGCGGTCTTTCGGGGTGCGGAACCGTCCAGCCCTGGGAGCGCGGAACGTTATCGGATTACACCATGCGCGCGGATCGCGACCCCGGCACCGAGTCATTCCGCGAACATGTCTACTTTACCCGTGAAGCCGCCGCTGGAGGCCGCGGCGTGGGCGGGGGCGGTTGCGGTTGCAATTGAAGAATCCGCTGAGTCAATACAGGATGGTGCCGGAGGACGGACTTGAACCGTCATACCCTTGCGGGTGGTAGATTTTGAGTCTACTGCGTCTGCCATTTCGCCACTCCGGCGGTAAGGAAATGGGCTTTATATACTACCCCTTCAGGCGCTTCAATCGGAATTTTGACAAATCACCGCCGGGCATTATAGTACATCCATGAATTTCTTCGAGCATCAGGAGCATGCCCGGCGGCAAACCCGGCGGCTCATCGCGTACTACGGAATCGCCGTACTCCTGATCATCCTGTCGCTCTACGGCGTCACCGCCCTGATCTTCCACTATGAACAAACGGTGATTCCCAACGCGCCCTTCAACTGGCCCGGGCTCTGGGACCCAAACCTCTTCGGCATCGTTGCTCTTGCGACTGCGGCCCTGATCCTCTCGGGAAGCGTTTACAAGATCAGGTCACTCTCCTCCGGCGGCGAAGCTGTGGCCCGGATGCTCGGAGGCCGCCCCATCGCCCCCAACACCACCCAGTTCCAGGAGAAACGGCTCCTGAATGTAGTGGAAGAAATGGCCATTGCATCGGGCACACCCATCCCGCGTGTATTTATTCTCGACCAGGAACAGGGCATCAACGCCTTCGCCGCAGGCTTCGCCCCGGCGGATGCCATTATCGGAGTGACCCGCGGCACCCTCGAGAAGCTGAACCGGGAGGAATTGCAGGGGGTGATCGGACACGAATTCAGCCATATCCTGAACGGCGACATGCGATTGAATATCCGCCTCATCGGGGTCCTGAACGGCATTCTTGTCATCGCACTCACGGGCTACTGGATGTTCCGGATTGTTGCCCGCTCCAATTCCGGGGGCAGTTCCAGAAGCAAAAAAGGAAATCCCCTCCTTATCGTGCTCCTGCTCGGCCTGGCCATGATGATGATCGGCTTCATCGGCGTCTTCTTCGCCCGGCTCATTAAAAGCGCGGTTTCACGCCAGCGCGAATTCCTGGCCGATGCCAGCTCGGTTCAGTTCACACGCAATTCGACCGGTCTCGCCGGCGCGTTGAAAAAAATCCTCGGACTAACCACCGGCTCCCGTGTTCAATCCGAATCCGCGGAATCAGTAAGCCACCTCTTCTTTGCCAATGGTCTTAGCTCCCCTTTCCTCGGCCTCCTCGCCACTCATCCGCCGCTCGAGGAACGTATCCGGCTCCTCGATCCACAATTCGTTCTGGAAGAAAGCCAGTCCATCGCCTCCCCGGAATCGGAAATCGAGACAGGCCCTCGCGCCCTTGCACCTCCGCCTTTTCCCGACCGGATAATGGCACAAGCCGGTTCGCTGTCCGCCGTTACATTGGCTGGAAACACCCATTTGCTAGTGGGTCTTTCATCCGGGATTGAGGATGCCGCACGCACGCCAAACAAGGCACAGGCGGTCGTCTTTAGCCTCCTGCTTGACCCGAGGGAAGCGCTCAGGAAACAGCAACTCGCCGATCTCGCTACCCGGATTCCCGCTGATCTTAAACTGGAAACCGAAACCTTGTTCGCGCTTATGGCGGACACATCACGGGACACCCGCGCCGTGCTCGCCAATCTGGCGACCTCATCCCTGAAAAATATGGCACCGGACCAATACCCGGCATTCAGGAAGACCGTCATGGCCCTGGTCGCCGCGGATTCCGAAATCTCCCTTTTCGAGTACATGATACTCCGCCTCACCCTTCATTCCCTGGATCCCCAGTTCGGCCTCGGAAGAATCCCAAAAATCCGACTGACCTCGCTTGCACCCGCTGCACAGGAAACCGCCACTGTGCTTTCGGCGCTGGCGTGGTTTGGAACCAATAACCCGCCCCTTGCGGAAACGGCATTCCGCGCCGGGTGCAGGGAAGTCGACAATCTGGATATTCATCTGCTCCCCATGAAAGACTCATCACTCAAGGATCTTGATGCTGCTCTGGACCGGCTCACGGAAGCTACCCCGCTGATCAAGCAGAAACTGGTGGCCGCCTGCACCGCCGCCGTGAGCGCCGACGGCCTCCTGACCAACGACGAGAGCGAGGCCCTGCGCGCCGTGGCCGCCACCCTGGACTGCCCCATTCCACCCTTGCGCGGCAGATAATCAGACAATTCTCCCTTGCATCTGCTTGCCACATATCTATAATGCGCACCCGTTTTTGCAATTGAAAAACCTGCATTGTCCCACTCGGCTGATGCGGGCAGGAAAGCAAGGAGATAAGCATGAGATACGTTGTTTGCATCAAACAAGTTCCGGAAACCACGGACGTAAAAATCAATCCGGAAACAAACACCTTGATGCGGGACGGAGTAGTCTCCATCATCAACCCGTTCGACATGTACGCGATTGAGGAAGGTCTCCGCCTGAAGGCCAAAACCGGCGGCACAGTAACCGTTCTCTCCATGGGGCCACCGCAGGCGGACGCCGCCTTGCGCGAAGCCATTGCCATGGGCGCCGATGACGGCATCCTGCTCTCCGACCGCGCTTTCGCTGGCAGCGACACCTGGGCCACCAGTTATACACTGGCCATGGCCATCCGCAAGATCGGCAACTTCGACCTGATTCTCTGCGGCAAGCAGGCCTCCGATGGCGACACCGCCCAGGTCGGTCCCGGCATCGCCGTTCATCTCAACCTCCCCCAAATCACCTACGTCCGCAAGATCGAGTCCATTGACGACAAGACCATCGTCGCAGAGCGGCTCATGGAAAATGGCTACGAAGTCATCCAGTCCCCTCTGCCCTGCGTTCTTACCGTGGTCAAGGAAATCAATGAACCTCGCCTTCCCTCCCTCAAGGGTAAGATGGCCGCCAAAAAGGCCGTGATCCCCTGCTGGAAGGCGGCTGACCTGCAATGCGACCCCAAATGCATCGGCATGGAGGGATCCCCCACGAAGGTCGTCAAGATCTTCACCCCGCCCGCACGGCAAGGTGGCGAAATGATGAAAGGTGAACCTTCCGAAATCGTTCCCAAACTGGCAGCTAAACTCAAGGACGCCATCCTGGGCGCCGCACACTAAGGAATCAACCATGAGCGATCCCATCAAAATAACCGAGAAATGTGTATTCTGCGGCATGTGCGTAAAAGCATGTCCCTTCGGCGCCATCACCCAGTCGGAGAAAAAGACGACGCCGGTCATCGACCTCCAGAAGTGTACCCTCTGCGGTTCCTGCGTGGTGGCCTGCAAATTCGACGCCATCTGGATGAAGGAGAAATCCACATCCGGCATCGACCTGTCAGCCTTCAAGGATGTCTGGGTTTTCGCCGAACAGCATGAAGGCGTGATCCAGTCCATCACCTTCGAACTTCTGGGCGAGGGCCGCAAGCTGGCCGACCCGCTGGGCATGAGGCTTTGCGCCGTGCTTCTTGGTAGCAACGTCCAGGCCAGGGCTGATGAACTCATCGCACGCGGCGCCGACAAGGTCTACCTCGTCGACCGCCCCGAGCTGGCCTATTTTCAGGACGAATCCTATGCCAATGTGCTCATCGAGCTGGTTAAAAAGCACAAGCCGAACGTGTTCCTCTGCGGCGCATCCACCATCGGTCGCAGCTTGGTTTCACGGGTAGCCGTGCCCGTCAACGCGGGCTTGACCGCGGATTGTACCGGCTTGGCAATTGACCCGGTTACGAAGAACCTGCTTCAAACCCGTCCGGCATTCGGCGGCAACATCATGGCCACCATCGAGGCGCCCAATTCGCGACCCCAGATGTCCACCGTGCGTCACAAGGTCATGAAGGAAGCCGAAGTAAATCACGCCCGCAAGGGTGAGGTTTCCCTCGAAACCATTGCCGATGTGCTGTTGCAGTGCAAAGCGAAGCGCCTGAAGTTTGTCCCCGAGGTTGAAACTACGACTAATATTGCGGAAGCCAACATCATTGTGGCAGGCGGACGCGGCATGCAGACGGCCGAACACTTCGGCATGCTTCGCGCGCTGGCCGATGTGATCGGCGCAGGCGTGGGTGCCTCGCGTGCCGCCGTGGACTCCAACTGGATCGCCTATTCACACCAGGTCGGACAGACGGGCAAGACGGTGTGCCCGAAGATCTACATCGCGGTCGGTATCAGCGGCCAGATCCAGCATCTCGCCGGAATGCAATCCTCGGACATCATCGTGGCGATCAACAAGGATCCAGACGCCCCGATTTTCAAGGTGGCAACCTACGGCATCGTGGGAGACCTCTTCACCATACTTCCCCTGCTAACACAGGAGTTCAAGAAGATGTTGGGGAAGTAGGACTTGCGTTGAACCTGTCCGCACTGTAGATTCAGAACTGCAACTTCATGTTACGGAGGAATTGAAATGACAAGCTTCAAAAAATGGATAGGAACGGGATTGATCGCCTTGGCGGTCATGGCATCATCAGGCTTTACATTCGCAGGGATGGCAACCCCCGACTCGATCATTGTGATGCCAGCCCGAAAGCGCGTGGTCCAGCTGGCCTTCCAGCTTTCCCGTTGCAAGGATGTTGGCCTGGTAACCTACAACACCAACGCCGGCTTAGACTCACCCCTGATCCATGTTTGGACCGGCCAGGAATGGGTTCAGGTCAGTCTCAACGACTACGCACAGGGCAGCTTCATGTCAGGTGAACCCAAGCATGTGTTCCTCCTCGGCGACAGCAATACGCTTCCGTTGCGGATGATGAACGACGTATCCTGGTACAAGAATCCTGAGCACATCACCACCCTTGACATCACGTCACTTGTCAACACTTTCGGAAAAAGCCTGAAGTTGAGCTCCCGGCAGTGGAAATGGCTGGCGGCAGAAAACGGACTGACCATTAAGGACCAGAACACGGAACGGCGCCGTTACGGCCGCTGGGGAACCCCCGGAAAAGAGAAGGAAATGAATCCTTCAAAACTTGAATCCATTGAACTTCCGCCTTCCCAGATCATCATTGAGCCGATCGCCGAACCCAGCGAGAAAGCCATACCGGCAAAAGCGGAAACCCAGAAGACGGAAGCTTCCAAGGTCGAGACTCCGAAGGTAGAAGTGCCGAAAGTTGACCCCCCAAAGGTAGCAACCCCGATTGTCGAAGCGCCCGCGGTTAAAGCCCTTCCCGAAGTGAAGCCGGTTGAGATCCCGAAGACGGAAGCGCAGAAAGTTGAAACGACCAAGGTGGACGCACCGATAGTCGCGGTGCCACCAATTAAGGCCAAGCCCGAAGTGAAGCCGGTTGAGATCCCGGTTAGTCCGGTTGTGGAAAAATAAACGGCCCCTTCAACCCGCCAGTTTCCTGCAGCGCACCCCACCCTCATGCAGCAACGTCCGGGTCTGGTCGCTAAATTCGTATTCCTTGTCGTACACCACTTCCAGAATCCCGGCGTTAATGATCATCTTTGCGCAGGTCAGGCAAGGGCTCAAGGTCGAGTAGACTGTAGCCCCTCGCAAGGCAATCCCGTGATAGGCGGCCTGGGTGATGGCATTCTCCTCAGCATGACAGCAGATGCATTCCCCTAGCGCCATTCCAGAGGGGACGTCTCCGGCGCACCGTGCGCACCCGCCTTCACAGCAGTTCCGGACTCCGCGAGGCGTCCCGTTATACCCCGTGGAGATGATGCGCTGATCCTTCACTATCAATGCCGCCACCTGCCGCCGGCAGCAGTTTCCCCGTGTCGCCACCACTCCCGCAATGTTCATAAAGTAGTGATCCCAATCCGGCCGGACAAAAGGTTCTCTTTTCATGTCTATAAAATGACCTCGCGTCCCCCTCCAGTCAAGACGGATGATGTCTGGCGACCTGTGCATAAAAAAAGGCTGCACCTTTACAGTGCAGCCTCTTGAATTCCCTCGGGAATTGATTAGCCCAGGATCGCATCCTTCGCGGCCTTGGCAACGCGGAACTTAACCACGCGCTTCGCGGCGATCTTGATGGTCTCACCAGTGGCCGGATTGCGACCAAGGCGAGCCTTGCGATTCACTAGAACCAGCTTGCCCAGTCCAGGAACGGTAAAGCTGTTTTTGGCCTGCTTGTACGCCAAGCCAACCAAAGCCTCGATCACGGCAACCGCCTGCTTCTTGCTGATTTCGGTGGATTCCGCAACGCTCGCCACGATCTGACTCTTTGTCATCGCTTTCGCCATTAGAATAACTCCTATGAGGTTTTTATTTGGCTGCACCACCATGGTTCAGCCTTATAGATTCGGAATATATGCCGATTTCTTAAGGAATGCAACACCCCAGTAATGTTTTTTTCAATGTTTTCAGGGGTTTGCGCCCGTGCAATTCACCGGTCTTTTTCAGGACTCAAGCAACTTCTTGAAATCCGATTCCGAGAGGATGGGCACGCCAAGTGACCGTGCTTTTGCAAGTTTGGAGCCGGCCTCTGCACCCATTACTAAGTAATGCGTTTTCTTGCTGACACTATCAGTAATCTTGGCGCCTCGCCGGCGCAATTCCTCCTGGGCCGCGTCTCTTGAATAAAATTCCAGCACCCCCGTGATCACCACCGTCTTGCCTGCGAAGGGACCCTGTGCCTCCAAGGTCCTGTCCGTGAGATTCAGCATGTTCACGCCGGCCGCCCTCAACTTCCCGATAACCTCGCGGTTCAGGGGATTGGAAAAGAAATCAACCAGGCTTTCAGCCATCACCGGCCCTATGTCCGGAACCCGCTGCAACTCTTCCGGGCCGGCCGCCGACAGGGCGTCCAGACTCATGAAATGGTCGGCCAGCTTTCGGGCTGCCCCTTCTCCCACATGCAGAATTCCGAGACTGAAGATCAGCCGCCACAGGTCACGCCCCCGACTTTCCGCAATGGCGCTAACCACATTGGTCGCAGATTTTTCCGCCATCCGGTCAAGGCCGGCCAGCACGTCCACAGTCAGAAAAAACAGGTCAGCCACATCATGAACCAGCTTTTTGTCTACTAGCTGATTCACAAGAACCTCGCCCATCCCTTCTATATCCATCGCATGGCGTGCTGAAAAATGTTCAATCGTCCGCTTGAGCTGCGCGGGGCAGGAAAGACTGTCACATCGCCAGGCCACGAATTCCGGGTCACGGCTAATCGCGCCGCCACAGGCCGGACATTTCCCGTCCAGATGGGTGACCATATCGAACGGCACGGCCTGACTCGGGCGCTTGTCCAGGCAGACTCCAATAACCGCCGGAATCACTTCGCCGGCCTTCTCAATCACCACGGTATCGCCCTCCCGGATGTCCTTGCGCTTGATCTCCTCCTCATTGTGGAGGGTTGCACGGGCGATCATTGAACCGGCAAGGAGCACCGGTTCAAGTTCAGCCACCGGCGTCAGCGTGCCAGTACGGCCCACCTGAACCGTAATTGAATTCAAACGAGTCTGTGTCTGTTCATGGGAATATTTATAGGCGATCGCAAAACGCGGCGCCTTGGCCGTTGCACCCAGACGGGTCCACTGGGACAGGTCATTGACCTTCACCACATTCCCGTCAATTTCATACCCCAGTCCGACTTCCAGCCGCTGCAATTCCTCTGACCGGACAATGACCTCCTCAATGTCGGCGCAACTCCACCAATGTGCTGGAGTCGGGAACCCGAGTGACTTCAGGAACTGGAGCACATCGGCCTGGGCTTCCGGGGCAGTGACGCCTTCCACGGCGCCTATTGCGTAGAAAACAGCCGCCAAGGGGCGCTGTGCCACAACCTTGGAATCAAGCTGCTTGAGAGAACCGGCGGTGGCATTGCGGGGGTTAGCGAAAGCCTCCTCATCGCGCGCCGTCCGACCGGCATTAAATTTAAGGAATCCCGCCACAGGCATGTAGGCCTCGCCCCGCACTTCGAGAAACGAAGGCATGCCGGCATCGGATTCCCTTAAGCGCAACGGAATGGCGCGGATCGTTTTAAGATTGTCGGTGATGTCATCACCCGTGACGCCGTCACCGCGGGTCGTTCCCAACACCAGCGCGCCATTCTCATACCGGAGACTGATGGAACAGCCATCCACCTTGGGCTCCAGAATGTACGACACGGGCTCACCGGGAAGCAACTTGCGGACACGCTTGTCGAACTCCCGGAGCTCCTCAAGGGAGTAAGTGTTATCCAAGGACATCATCGGCTTGACATGCCGGATGTTCCGGAATTCCTTGAGTGGAAGCCCCCCCACTCTCTGGGTCGGCGAATCCAGGGTTTTCAGCTCAGGGAACTGCTCCTCGAGCTTCTTTAACTCATCATGGAGCCGGTCATAGTCCCGGTCGGAAATCTCAGGCTTGGCCTCAACATAGTAGAGAATGTTGTGGCGGTTGAGTTCCTGATGCAAAAACTCAACCCTTTTCCTGGCTTTATCCATCTCCATGCCGCGGCTTATTTCAACGGCATCGGATTGCAGAGGTTGCCTTCCTTGTCGGCAACCCGTCCGCAATTGAAACAGACAAACTGGGGGTTTTTGACGAGGTGCTTGATCTCCTCGATCTTGTTGGAGGCGGCAAGCATGCAGAGATGCCCCGGGTGTCCATGCTCGTGTTTGCAGTCTTTACGTTGATCAGTCATTGTCGCGATTCCTTTCTTCGGCTCGTTTGAAATCTGTAGACTCCCTTATACC
>JBAXRC010000005.1:0-16507 GCA_037131415.1 bacterium
GTATTTGGGGCCGCGATTCAGTATGTAAGGCGTAGAAGGAGGGTTTAATATGTCAATCGAAGTTACAGGCAGGCACGTTGATGTAAGCAACAGCATGCGCGATTATGCCGAGAAACGTCTGGTCAAGTTGGTGGCAGAGTTTCCTCGCGTTGACAAGGTGCATGCCATTCTGGATATCCAGAAGTTCAACCACATGGCGGAAGTGGTCGCGCATGCGGCTGGCCACATCCAGCTTGAGGGGAAAACCACCTCAGAAAACATGTATGCGTCCATTGATGAAGCAGTGGACAAGGTCGAGGCCCAGCTGAGGAAAATCCTCGAGAAGCGGCATGACCACAAGGGCAACAGCAAGTTGCGCGATCTCGAGCCGAATCCGGAGGGCTAAGTATGGCCGATAACTCCGGGGAGAAGATTGTCGTTACGGTGGGCGACTTCCTGAAGGCTTGCGGGACGCGGTTGGGATTGGAGCTGGTGGCCGGGACGGCCGGATCGGGTCGGCGGATTGATGAAGCCGCCATGAACCGGCCGGGACTGGCCTTGACCGGATTCTATCAATATTTCGCACCCCGGCGAATCCAGATCCTGGGACACTCTGAGATAGCTTATCTGGCATCGCTTTCGGAAGCGGACCGGGATGATCGCATCAAGGCGCTTTTTGAGCGCCATGTCCCCTGTATTGTAGTGACACGACGGCACCGGGTTCTTCCTGAGCTTCTGAAACGGGCTGAAGAATACAAGACCTGTGTGCTCCGGACCAGCCTGATAACCAAGCATTTTATCAATGGGGCCACCATCGTTATGGAGAATCTGATGGCGCCCCGCACGGTGATGCAGGGAACCATGGTTGAAATCCTTGGTGTGGGGGTGCTTCTGGTCGGTAAGCCCGGCATCGGGAAGAGCGAAACAGCGCTGGCCTTGATCAAGAAGGGGCACTGCCTGGTTTCCGATGATGTAACCTCGATGCGTGTGGACAGTTCCGGGTCGGTGATCGGTTCCCCGGTCGGCGTGACTCGGTACCACATGGAGATTCGCGGACTGGGAATCATTCATGTGCCTAGCCTGTTTGGGGTGGCGTCAGTTCGTAACGAGAAGAAGCTGGACCTGATGATCACGCTCAGCAGTCCTGACATGATCACCTCAGAGGATCGAAGCGGGCAAAATGCAGTCACGCGGACGATCCTCGGCGTGGATATCCCCGCAATTGAGATACCGGTGGCGGCAGGCCGGGATGTCGCGAATATTGTTGAAGTGGCTGCGCTGGACCAGATGTTGAAGCGTCTTGGGCACGATGCCGCGAAGGAGCTTGACGAGAAGCTTATCTCTGTTTTGTCGGGAGCGAATCACGCGGATGAGTAATGGGGGTAAAAAAAACGGAGCCGTTTCGCGGATTCTGATTCGAGAAATGACGATCCTGAATAAGCTGGGGCTTCATGCACGGCCTGCGGCCCTTTTCGTGAAGGCCGCCAGCCGGTTTGCCGCTGACATTACCGTCAAGAAGGGCGGCAATGAGGTGTCAGGGAAGAGCATCATGGGACTGATGACCCTCGAAGCGGGGCAGGGGTGTTCGTTCACGGTTTCGGCGGATGGACTGGATGCCGAAGCGGCATTGGATGAGATTCAAAAGCTCGTGGACAACAAGTTTTTTGAAGGGTAAAACTCCGTGCCTCAAAAAAAAGCCAGCAGCCAGCCGGAAGAAATCTTGCGGGGCGTGGGAGGCTCGCCAGGACTGGCCTATGCTGCCGTCTATCTCGTCAGCGCTGATGAGAGCCCCTTCGTTGAGCGTTTACTGAAGTCCAGTGAAATCCCGAGGGAGATCGCTCGGTTCAAGAAGGCCGTTCGTGAGACCCGACTCCAGATAGACCTGATCCAGAAGAGCCTCCGGGGCGCTGTCGGAACCTATGATGCAGACATTTTCGACATGCACAAGATGGTTCTGGAGGATGGCGCGTTTTTTGAGGAGACCATCCGGAAGATCAAGCAGGACCGCCTCAATGCCGAGGCGGTTGTCCGGAGTGTAACGAACCGGTATTGCGAGATTCTCTCTGCGGTTGAGGACGACTATTTACGGGAACGGGTAGCCGATGTCAGGGATGTGGTGCGGCGTGTGATCCGGGTATTGACCGGCGTTAAGCATCACGCCCTCGACGGGCTGTCCAGCAAGAGTATTGTCGTTGCGGCTGACCTTTCACCCTCGGATACCGCAACGCTCCGGCGCGACCTTGTGCTGGGTTTTGCCACTGACATAGGGAGCGCCACCTCGCACACCGCGATTATGGCGAGGGCCTTGGGAATTCCTGCCGTGGTCGGGCTGGGCGATGTGACCAGTCGTGTCGTTTCCGGGGACCGGATTCTCATGGATGGCACGGAAGGGGTTGTCCTTCTGCATCCGAGCGCGTCGAGCTTGAAGAAAAGCAGGAAGCTGGCCCGTCAACGGAAAACCATCCAGTCCGGCTTGTCGCAATTGCGGGATCAGCCTGCGGAAACACAGGACGGCCATCGCGTGGTCCTCTCTGCGAACATTGAGTTACTGGAGGAGGCCGCCGAGGTTCGTAAATACGGGGCTGAGGGCGTGGGGCTCTTTCGCTCGGAATACCTTTACATTGCACGACAGAATCTTCCGACGGAAGCGGAGCAACTCAAGGCTTACCAGGGCGTGGCCTCCCAGCTTTCTCCCGATCCTGTAATTATCCGCACCGTGGATCTTGGAGGGGACAAGTTCGCCTCCTCGATCAAAATGGCTCCTGAAATCAACCCGTTTCTAGGGTTCAGGGCGATTCGTTTCTGCCTTGCCCAGCCGGAAATATTCAAAACCCAGCTGCGTGCCATCCTGCGTGCCAGTGCCCACGGCAAGGTCCGGATCATGTACCCCATGATCAGCAATGTAGGGGAAGTCATTCGCGCCAACCTGATCCTTGAGGAATGCAAGGAGGAGTTGCGCCGCGAAAAGCTTCCCTTCGATGCGAAGATTGAAGTGGGCGTGATGATCGAGATTCCCTCCGCCGCCCTCACAGCTGACGTTCTGGCGAGGCATGTCTCTTTTTTCAGCATTGGAACGAACGACCTCGTGCAGTACACCCTGGCGGTAGACCGAGTGAATGACCGGGTCGCCCATCTCTATGAACCCACCCATCCGGCGGTACTCCGATTGATGACGTCGACCATCGATGCCGGACATGCACGCGGGTTGTGGGTCGGGGTATGCGGTCAAATGGCGGGGGATCCTCTGATGACGCTCCTGCTGCTGGGGCTGGGGATTGACGAGTTGAGCATGGCGCCGTCCTCGGTGCCGGCCGTGAAGGAAATGATCCGGAGCGTGACCCGCATTCAGGCGCGGCGTCTGGCACGGCGAGCTCTTGCCGCTGAGACGGCGACGGAGGTGCTTGGCTACTGCCGTGACTTAACCGCTAAGGTCGCGCCTGAAATACTTGAATTAGTGAAGTGATTCAGGTAATACATAACCTTTCTGTGTGAGGGTGAAAACTCGGCACTTAACATAAATAAAGGGGAAAACATGTCAGATCGATATTTGTTTACATCGGAATCGGTTTCAGAGGGTCATCCCGACAAGGTTGCCGATGGCATCTCAGATGCTATTTTGGACGCGAATTTGGCCCAGGATCCAAAGGCCCGCGTGGCCTGTGAGACGCTTGTGAGCACGGGCTTGGTAGTGATTGCCGGTGAAATCACCACCAAGGCAATTGTGAATTTCGCGGATATCGCCCGCGATAAGATTCGCAGGATCGGCTATACAGATGCGGCGCTTGGTTTCTCCGCCGATAGCTGTGCGATCATGGTTTCCATTGACCGTCAGTCGCCTGACATTTCCCAGGGTGTGACGGCGGGAAAGGGGCTTTTCAAGGAGCAAGGCGCCGGCGATCAGGGCATGATGTTCGGGTATGCCTGCGACGAAACCCGTGAGTTGATGCCTATGCCCATCATGTTCTCCCATCGCCTGACCCGCACTCTGGCGAAGGTTCGCCGGAGCGGGTTGTTGCCTTTCCTTCGCCCGGACAGTAAGTCCCAAGTTACGATTGCGTATGAGAACGGAAAGCCAGTACGCGTCGATACCGTTGTAGTTTCCTCCCAGCACAGTCCGGATGTCTCTTACAAGACACTGAAAGAGGCCATCATCGAGGAAGTCGTCAAGAAGGAGCTTCCTGCGAAGCTTTTGAAGAGGACCCGCTACCTGATCAATCCGACAGGCCGGTTTGTCATTGGGGGCCCTCATGGGGACAGCGGCCTGACAGGTCGCAAGATCATCGTGGACACCTATGGCGGCATGGGGCGTCATGGCGGCGGTGCCTTCTCCGGAAAGGATCCCTCGAAGGTGGATCGTAGTGCGGCCTACATGGCGCGCTATGTGGCCAAGAACATTGTTGCCGCAGGACTGGCGAGCCGTTGTGAGATCCAGCTGGCGTACGCCATCGGCTTTGCTGATCCGGTTTCGGTCCATGTGGACACGTTCGGCACGGGGACCGTGAAGGATGCCGCTATTGTCAAGGCTGTCAGGGCTGTGTTTGGACTCAAGCCGGCGGAGATCATCAGGCAACTCGACCTTTTGCGCCCGATCTATGAAGCCACCTCGTCCTACGGTCATTTCGGCCGCACTGATCATCTGGATTCGTTCACATGGGAACGTGTGGACAAGGTCAAGGCATTACAGGCGGCGGTATAACCAGCCCGGCGTTGCGGGACAAATCAAGAATAAGGGATTCACTTATGGCTACGATGGATATTCAGGAAATCATGAAGTTGCTGCCGCACCGGTACCCGTTCCTTCTGGTGGACCGGATCATTGAGTGCGACGAGCAGAAACGCATTGTAGGCTTGAAGAATGTGACCATGAATGAGCCTTTTTTCCAGGGGCATTTTCCCGGCGTGCCCGTGATGCCGGGCGTGCTTCAGATCGAAGCCATGGCCCAGACCGGCGGCATCCTCATCAACCGCATCGCGAATGCGGGTGAACGGGTGCCGTTTTTCATGTCCATTGACAATGCCAAGTTCCGCCGTGTGGTGAAGCCTGGCGACCAGTTGCGAATCGAGATCGAAATCACGACATTGAAGTCGCGTGTAGCCAAGTTCAAGGGCAAGGTGCTTGTGGACGGCGAAGTTGCATCGGAGGCCGATTTGATGTGCATGCTGACTGATCAGAAGGTGACGGCATGAGTCAGATCCATCCCACGGCGATTGTTCATGAAGGCGCCCAGCTCGGGGTGGACGTTGAGATTGGTCCGTACAGCATAGTTGGCCCGAATGTCAAACTTGGCGATCGGGCAAGGGTCATGCCGCATGTCTTTCTGGACGGGCATACTTCCATCGGTCCAGAGTGTGTGATTTTCCCCTTTGCGAGCATCGGGAGCCAGACCCAGGACTTGAAGTTCAAGGGTGGCACAACCTATGTTGAAATCGGCGCCAGGACGACGCTTCGCGAGTATGTGACGGTTAATTCCGGCACGGCGGACGGCGAGGTCACCCGGGTTGGTTCCCAGTGCCACATCATGTCCTATTGCCATGTGGCTCATGGCTGCAAGGTAGGGGATCGCGTGATCATGGCTAACTGCGCCTCTCTGTCCGGTGACGTTCTCGTTGAGGATGATGTGGTGATCGGGGGAATGACCGGTATCCATCAGTTTACCCGCATCGGCGGATTCGCGATGGTGGGCGGAATGGCGAAGATCACGCAGGATGTTCCTCCCTTCATGCTGGTGGATGGGGTTCCGGCCGGCATCCATGGAATCAATTCCGTAAAATTGCAGCGGTTGAATGTTCCGGCGGAAACCCAGTCAATGATCAAGAAGGCGTTCAAGATGCTGTGCCGGGACGGGTTGTCTACGCGCCAGGCGCTGGAACGTATGCGCGCTGAACTTCCGATGTCGCCGGAAATCGAGCGTTTGATCAAGTTCATTGAGTCGTCGGAGCGCGGCATCATCAAGTGACCGTTGGCCACAGGGCTGGGAGCACTATGCAAAGGCCTTTTCCACACATGGATCTTAGACGGTGGGTGCTGGGTGTCTGGCCTGTGATGCTGGCCTTGTGTCTGCCGGTGTCACTGGTGGCTGCGGATGACCGTCCTGTGGCAATTTCAACTCCCCAGGCAACCGTCAACTTCACCTTTAATCAGGTCGATGTCCGGGCCTTTATTAAGGTGATTGGCGAGTTGACGGGGCGCCGGTTTATTGTAGATGAGGCGGTGAAGGGCCAGATCACCGTAATGGCTCCACGCGTTCCCGTTGGAGAAGCCTATCTCCTGGCTGTCAAGATCCTGGAATCGGTCGGATGCTCCGTGGTGGAGAGCGAGAATCTCAACCGTGTCGTAGTGTTGCCCGCCCGGTCCATTCCTTCAGCACCGGTTATCGGGGAAAACGGGGCCGTAACGGGCAGTGGCCTGGTGACCCGCGTGATTCGCCTGAAAAACACGAATGTGGCCGATCTGAGGAAAGTCCTGGACACGCTTGTGGGTCGCGAGAAGGGTGGAACCGTCGCTATTCTGGAATCCTCGAATCATCTCATCATGACGGATTCGGCGGATGCAGTGCGGCGGTTTGAGCAGCTGATTGCCGAGATTGACAAGGCGGGTGCAGGCACCACCAGTGAGGTGGTCTTCCTGAAGCATGTGGATGCTGCCGAGTTTGTCCAGCAGTACAACCAGGCGGCCAGCGGCCAGCGCGTGATGGTTCGTGAAGGCGTTACAACCCGGAGTGGAAGCGATTTGGTGATGATGTCGTCGCCACAAGCGAACAGCATCATCCTGATCGGGCCCGTGGCGGCGATTGCCGAGGTGAAGAAGATTCTGGCTCTGGTGGATGTGGAAACCACCGCTGGACGCGGCACTTTGCATGTCATTTTTCTGAAGTACATTGCCTCGGATGAGGCGGCTAAAAGCCTGAACGCCCTGCTGGAGCGGTCGCTTGGCAAGGATCCTCCTAAGACAGGGGACCGCCGCCGGATTTCCGTCGAGGCCAGCACGGCCAACAACGCGCTCCTGGTGGATGCCTCGCCCCTCGATTTCCAACTGGTGAAAACGCTGGTAGAGGAGTTGGACAGGATTCAGGATCAGGTTCTGATCGAGGTTGTGATTGCCGAAGTCAGTGCGGATGAGTCCCTGGATGTGGGGGTTGAGTTGACGGCGCTCAATTCGCCGTCCAAGGTCGGGGATTCGGTTATCCAGGGGAGTACGAGGTTGAGCGATAATCCCGGTAGTATTAACGATATCATTCAGAACGGTGTTTTCCCGCGGGGCATCATGGTTGGCGTGGCTAAGGGTAATCGGGTGGATAGCAGCGGTAATATTGTTTCCAGCTATCCCGGGCTGATCAGCCTGAATGCGTTGCAGAAGAATGGCAAGGTCAAGATCCTGTCCAGCATCCCCCTGGTGGCGCAGAATAACAAGGAAGCCAGCGTGAGCGTGGTGGATAATATCCCGATGCTCAAGTCGACTATCCAGGGTGGTTCCGGGACTTCCCGTGACGTAATCCAGAACATTGAGCGGGCGGATGTCGGGATCAAACTCAAGCTCACCCCGCATGTCAACCCGTCAAACGAAGTATGCATGGTGCTGAACCCGAGCATTGAGGCGATCATTGATGCCGGTGCGGCCGGGCAATATACCCCGACCATTGCCAAAAGGGAGGTCTCCACGACGGTGACCGTGCCCAACAACAGGACGATTATTATCAGCGGGCTGATTCGTGAGGATCGGGCGAACGTAATCCGTAAAATCCCCATCCTGGGATCCATTCCAGTGATCGGAATATTGTTCCGCCACACCGTGGAGAGCAAGCAGCGGACGAATCTGATTATCTTTGTCACACCCAGGGTGATGTCGGGCGATGAGGCGGCGACGGCGGCGACAGATTTTTGGAGTCAGAAAACGGGGTTGAATGCCACGAATATGGATGCGTCTGTATCCGCCCCGACTCCTGCCAAAACCCGGTGGCCGTAATGGAAACCCCTGTGGACAGCACTGAAACCGCCAGGAGCCTGGCTCTTGAGTTCGGGCTACCGTTCCAGTCCGATGTAGCTGATGAGTCCCTCGATCCTGCCCTGGTGCGCGGGATTCCTGTGGAATGGGCCCGTTCCCATGGTCTTCTTCCCGTCCGGATCGGGGGGGTGCTCTGTTTGCTGACCGCCGATCCCGCCTCAGTTGAAAAGCACCAGGATATTGCTCTGCTGGTGGGAAGTGAGTTGAGCCCCGTGGTGGCACCCCGCAAGGTGATTCTCAGATGCATTGAGCGCTGCTACTTCAGCCGACGGGAGTCGACGGAGGATTTCCTGCGGGATCTTGATCGTGAGACGGAGGGCGATTTAAAATCAGATGAGGTCCGGTCTGATGATCTGCTCAAGACCTCGGACGATGCTCCGGTCACGCAACTGGTGAATCTCATTCTTCTGGAGGCCGTCAAATCGAGGGCGTCCGATATTCACTTTGAGCCATTTCAGTCACGGTTGCGCGTCCGCTACCGTGTGGATGGCGTTCTTTATGAACAGGCCTCTCCCCCGAAGCACATGGAACGTGCGCTGGTGTCCCGCATCAAGGTGATGGCTCATCTCGATATTGCCGAGAAAAGGTTGCCCCAGGACGGTATGGCACGGGTGAGGGTGGGGGAGCGGGAAATTGATATCCGGGTTTCCTCGGTTCCTGTGGCCGAGGGGGAGCGGGTGGTGCTCCGTCTGCTTAATCGGGATTCGTCGGTGATGACGCTCGGTGAGCTGGGCATGCCCTCGACGATGTTCCACTCTTTCGACGCCCTCCTGCATGAGGCAAACGGGCTAGTGATAGTCTGTGGTCCCACCGGTAGCGGAAAGACCACGACGCTTTATGCGGCGATTCGCCAGCTTGACACTAAGGGGCGGAATGTCATGACCATTGAGGATCCTGTGGAGTACCAGCTTCCGGATATCGGACAGATGCAGGTGAAACCGAAAATCGGACTGACATTCGCCCGGAGTCTTCGGCATATCCTGCGCCAGGATCCTGATGTCGTCCTGGTCGGGGAAACCAGGGACAATGAGACGGCGGAGATTGCTGTACGGGCCTCCTTGACGGGGCATCTTGTGTTTACGACCCTTCATACGAATGATGCAGCCGGGGCTGTGGTGCGCATGATGGACATGGCCGTTGAACCCTATCTTCTGGCTTCCGCCCTGCGGGGCGTTCTGGCACAGCGCCTGGTGCGGCGGCTCTGTCCGACATGCCGTCGACCCGTGATGATTTCCGCCCGCGAATTATCCGTGCTGGGGGTGGCGGGAAAACGGCTTGAGGGGGTGACGCTTTATGAACCGGTGGGCTGTCCTTCCTGCCTGGGTGGCTATCGTGGACGGCTTGGGATTTATGAACTTCTGGTTGTGGACAGCGAGGTGGAGGCGATTATCCGTGGCGGCTCTTCGGAGGCGCGTGCCTTGCAGACCTTGTCCGGCAGGAATTTCCGCCGCACCCTGCTCGAGGACGGGATTGAGAAAGTTCTGGCTGGCGAAACCAGTCTGGCCGAGATCCTGTATGCGCTTGGAATCTCCGGGGCATAGGCATGCGCACATTCTCATATAGGGGTTTTGACAGTTCCGGCGCAGTGAGGCGGGGACTGATCGAGGCTCAGGACCTCAAGGAGGCCCGCGAAAAGCTTTCAGCGCGTGGTATTCTGACGCAGGATGTTTCACCTTCTGGCGCATCCCCCGTTTCCGTATTTTCAGGACCTGCCCGTACCGCGTTCAAGACCGAAAGCCGGGTGGCCTTTTACCGGGAGCTTGGTGTGTTGCTAGGGGCCGGGCTTCCGCTGGTGGGCGCCATGGAAATCTTAATGGAGTCCCCCGAACTGGGGGTGTCTGCCACCCTGCTGGCCGAGGTCCGCGACAGGATTCGGGAGGGATACTCCCTGGCTGCCGCGCTGGGTGCAGCGGTGCCGCAACTTAAGCCATACGAACGGGCGATTCTCGAGGTTGGTGAGAAGTCCGGCGATTTGGAGGGCATGCTGGAGCGGTTGGCCCTCTTCGTCGAGGAGCAGGGGCATCTGCGTGAAAAGATTGTGTCGGCGCTGATCTATCCGGCGATTATCCTAGCCTTTGCGATTGTGGTGGCGGTGGTGTTGCTGGGGTTTGTTGTGCCTAGGGCGGCGGCGATGGTCACGGAGCAGGGCAACATGGCACTCCCCTGGTTGACACGCATCATGATTGGCGCGGGACGCGTGATAATGGTCGGCCTGCCGATACTCATCCTGGGTGTGCTGGTGGGACATCAGTGGGTACTCCGTAAGATGGCGACTGAGCCGTCTGTTAGAAACCGGATTGACCGCTGGGTATTGACAAGTCCGATGGTGGGGCGCGGTTATGCGATTGTTGTGAACCTGCGTTTTTCTAGAACGCTCGCCATTCTTTTAAAAGGAGGGGTGGGGCTTGTGGATTCCCTGGCTCTGGCAGGACGGTCAACGGGAAGCGCCTGGGTAGCCCATCTCACGGACACGGAGACTGAAGCCGTTCGCCATGGGAGCAGTCTGGCGGATGCGATCCGCCGCATTCCTCCTCTGGCAGGTTCGCTACCTGCCTGGATCCAGGCAGGAGAGGCGAGCGGTTCTCTGGAGAAGCTACTCGATACGGCAGGCAATAGTTATCAGCATCAGTGGAACCGGTTTGTGGCCCGGACGATGAGCTGGCTTGAGCCGGTCCTTATCCTGGGCATCGGTATTTTTGTTCTTCTGGTAACCCTCTCCGTGCTACTTCCCATCCTGTCGCTGAACACAATGGTGAGGTAAGGATCATTTCGGTGCTTTACACGGTTTTATTTATCAGGTATACGAATGCTTCCTTTTTTCAAAGGGGCGGTAGCTCAGTTGGTAGAGCACCACGTTCGCAACGTGGGGGTCACGAGTTCGAGCCTCGTTCGCTCCACCATCCTTCGCTCTGCGCCGTACGGCTTGAGCTACGGATGGTCTACGACCAAGAATAGCGGGCTCTCGGACATTAGCTTCCGGGTCAATTCTGGATTACCCCAGCATCAGTTTGCAGATGAGGGCGCCAACCAGGATGCCAACAGACATTCCGGCGAATACTTCCAGGCGTGTATGACCTAGGATTTCGATAAGCTTCTGGGTTGAGAGATGGTGGTTTTTGTAGACTTCATCGACGATCTGGTTTAGAAGCCGCGCCTGAAGCCCCGTGGCGCGACGAACCGTGGATGCGTCGAACATGACCACAACGGCGAAGGCGAAGGTGATGGCAAAGGCCGTGCTGTCAAATCCATCCTTGAGGCCCACGGAGGTTGCCAGCCCGCTGACCATCGCGGAATGGGCGCTTGGCATCCCGCCCAGGGTTGTCAGGTACTGGAAGTCAACCTTGCGGGTCCTACGGAGGTTTCCCAATATTTTCAGGAATGACGCCACCATGTAGGCGGTGAAGGCCGACCAGAAAATAGGTGACTTGAAAAACAGCCCAACATTTAAATGCATAGAATTTGGATAATCGTTATTTCCGGGGAGGCGGTCAACCCTAAACCACTTTCAATACCCGTTCTTGTTCGCGGAAAAGGTTCTCAGCAGGATCTTGAAGTCAAAGGCAAGCGACCAATGTTCAAGATAATAAAGGTCGTATTTGATGCGTTCCTCAATGCTCGTATTGCCGCGCAAGCCGTTCACCTGGGCCCAGCCTGACATTCCGGGTTTAGACGCATGCCGCCGCATGTAGCGGTCAATGTCGTCCTTGAACTTCTCGACAAAGTGCGGGCGCTCGGGGCGCGGACCGATCAGGCTCATGTCGCCCCTCAACACATTCCAGAGCTGGGGTAGCTCGTCAATGTTCTTGCTGCGGAGGAAAGAGCCAAGTTTAGTGCGGCGGGGATCGTTTTCGACAGCCCAGACGGGGCCGGTTTCCTTTTCGGCATCGCTGCGCATCGTCCGGAGTTTGTAGATGGTGAATTCCCTGCCGTTTTCTCCACACCTTTTCTGCTTGTAGAAAACCGGGCCGGGGGATGACCGCTTGACCAGCACAGCAGCTAGGGCGAGCACGGGGGCAATGACAAGCAGGCCAATAAAGGAGCCTCCGATGTCCTCAAGGCGCTTAAGGACCCGGTTCCAGAAATAGTCGAGGGGCCAACGACTGACGCCTAGTAACGGGATGTCGTCCACCGTCTGCATATCCATGCTTCCGGTCATGATGCGGAACATGTCGGGAACCATGTTGAAGGTAATCATGTTGCGCTCACAGGCCAGGATGATTTCAAGGATGCGCTGGTGCCCGAGGTTACAGTCGCTCAGGATGATCTGGTCAGCGGGATGGGTGTCGAGGATGTTTTCGAGATCCCGGAGTTCTCCTCGAATGAATTCGATGGGGACAGCCGGAGTGGTATCGGTGTCGCGAGTACGGATGAAACCGATCACAGTGGCCCGCAGTCGAGGGTCAGATTCCAGTCCCCGTTTAAGGTGGGCGGCAACGTCATCAGTGCCCACAATCAGAACGCGCCGTGAGTGCTCACCTTTTTGGGCCAGGTTGATTTCAAGTTTGAAGAGAAGATACCGCTCGACGATGACGGTCAGGAGGATAGTTAGAAATGCCAGAGCCAAGGTGAGGCGAGAGAAGGGCGGGAAATATTCCGGTCGGATGGCGAAGGCAAGGGCGGTGGTGATGAGAATGCCGATGGCGGTGGCGCGAATCAATCGCGGGATTTTTCCTGAAAAACGGCCCTGCTGGGGACGGACATAGAGGCCCAGGCTCCGGAAGATGAACAGGATGATTATCGTGGCGATGCCCGCACCCAAGCCGTACATGAAGTAAAGCCGGGGCGGCATGCTGTCCACGGCGATCAGCCCGCTGTTGAACCGCAACCAGATTGCAGCTAGGAAACCACCGAAAATTGCGATGGCATCGGCCAACACTGCCAATCCGATGGCAAGGGCATCTATGGTGTCGCGTCCTCGCATGGGGGGATAGACCGGGTGGGTTAGGGTGCTGGATCGATTTTTACCGGGACATTCCATTCGCAGGCCAGCCAGTCCATGAAGATCGCCTGCTCATGCGGAAGCGTATCGGCCAGGGTTTCTGAGAGAACAGTTCCGACGATCAATTCGCGGGCTTCGGGGTTGGTGATGGTTTGGAGGAAGGTTTTCAACGAGGTCCGGTCAGGAAAGCGCTGTTCCGCCTCGTCTGCAAGCAGGTGGAACGCGTCTTCACCCAGCTCGTCCGCGATCACCTCGACCTGTTCAATCTCACTGTCCGTGATAGTTCGGTCGCTGATGATGGCGACTTCGGTCAACGCAACGAGAGCGAGTTGTTCGTCGTGGGACAATTCTTTAACGGTCATGGTGATTTTTCCTTTCTTGAAAGTCTTACAATAGCATCATTGTTGCGGAATTGAAATCGTTCATTACTTTCATCATAGATCAATCGGTTTCCGTGAGTCTTGACCCGATGCGTCATAAAGGAGGCTCCGCGGGGTGGGTGGAAATCTGTTTTTTTATGTTTCTTTTAATCGTTTTCAGGGTAATCTTTCGCGCTTCTATGATTGATTTCCGTAATGTCTCTGTCGGGTTTGGTGCTCAGCAGGTGCTGAATGACGTTTCATTCCGCATTAATCGCGGTGAGCGTGTGGGAATTGTTGGACCCAACGGCGCCGGCAAGAGCACGATCTTCTCCCTGCTGACGGATGAGTCCACGCCGGACAAGGGCGATGTCACACTGCCCCGTGATATCCGGGTGAGTCATCTCCGGCAGCAGCTCAAGCCGGCGGCTCCGGATATCAACCTGCTGGAGTACTCTGAAAACGCCCTTCCCTCCCTGATCGAGAATCAGCGCGAGATCGAGGCGCTGGAAGCTGATCTGGACAAGGCTGATGAAGGGGCCAGGGAACGGATCATTCGCCGGTTGGGTGTGCTCCAGTCAGAATTTGAGCATCAGGGCGGATATGCCTTGAGCGGGCGGGCGAAAGCCGCACTGGGCGGGCTCGGATTCAAGGTTTCAGACTTTCATGCCCCCTTCATCTCGTTCAGCGGGGGCTGGCAGATGCGTGCCGAGCTGGCTCGTGCCCTGGTAGCCGACCCGGATCTGCTCCTGTTGGATGAACCGACCAACTTCCTGGATATTCCCGCTGTCGAATGGCTCCAGCGCTACCTGCGCGACTACAAGGGAACCATGGTTCTTATTTCCCATGACCGTTATCTGCTGAACTCGCTCACCACGGTGACCATGGAGGTAGCGGGAGGCATGGTGACGCGGTATGCCGGAAACTTCAACAAGTATGAAGAGGATTGCCGGATGCGCCATATGCAGCTGGAGTCGGCGCGTGACAACCAGGACAGGCGGCGTGAACAGATCGAACGGTTTGTCGAGCGCTTCCGGGCCAAGAACACAAAGTCCTCCCAGGTCCAGAGCCGGATGAAGATGCTGGAGAAGATGGATGAGATCGAGGTGCCCCGGATCGTAATGCGGGCGCCGCGGATCCGGGTTCCCAAGCCGCCCCTGTGCGGCGTGGAGATGATGCGGCTGGATCAGGCCGGGATCACGTATGACGGGGTTAACTGGGTGCTACGCGGTCTTGATTTGAGGATCGAACGCGGAGAGAAGATCGGTTTGGTAGGCTTGAACGGCATGGGGAAACCCACGCTGCTCAAGATGATCTCCGGAAAACTTCCACCCAACGAGGGGCGGCGGGTGATGGGTCACAATGTCGTGATCGGCTATCAGGCCCAGGACTTCGCCGAGATGATGGATCCCGTGCGTTCCGTACTGGAGACCGTAAAGGCGGCGGCACCGGGGTTGTCGGAACGAGAGGTTCGCGGCCTTCTGGGAGGCTTCTTCTTCTCTGGGGATGCCGTGGACAAGAAAATCGCCGTATTGAGCGGTGGCGAAAAGATGCGGGTGGCCTTTGCCCGCCTTCTCGTGAATCCTCCGAATTTTCTTCTTCTGGATGAGCCGACCACCCATCTGGATATTCCCTCACGCGAAGCGCTTGAAAATGCGTTGCATGACTATGAGGGGACTGTTTGCATCGTAAGCCATGATATTGAGTTCACCCGCCATGTGGCCACCAGTATCCTGGCGATGACGCCACCCACCGTCCGGCGGTTTCCGGGCGGGTATGACTACTACCATGAGAAGATGGAGGCGGAGGCCAGAAGTAAGAATTCAGGAGACAGGAGTCAGGTCTCGGAATCAGATCGCGATGACGACACTGGGGACAAGAAGGCGTTGAGGCGTGAGCGGGCGATGAAGCGGCAGGAGCTGAGCAAAGTTCGCCGACCCTTGGAAAACCGGATCAAGTCGGCCGAACGAAAAATAACCGAGCTGGAGAAGGAGCAGGACCAGCTGTCCGGTGAACTTATGAAGCCGGCGCCGGGAACCGACTATGCCACGCTTAATCGACGTCTTCATGAGATTCAGGCAACCTTGGCCGATACTGTTGAAACATGGGAAAAGGCGTCACTGGAGTTGGAGTCGATCCCGGCGGAGTAGGGTGGGCGGAGCGTGTTCGGTTTTCAGAGATCAGTGTTCAGAAGCCAGAAAGCAGGAATCGAGGAGCTTATGATTGAGATTACGACTAGAGAGTTGTGGATGGCATTGAAACCCGAGGAGCGGGAGGATGCGTGTCTGGCGCTGATGCAGGGCGGTGATACGTTCAGCCGTGATGTCCGGCCCGGAATCCTACGGGAGATGGCGGATGCCTTGAAATTCAGGGAATCGTTCCTGAAACGGATCAAGGCTGATGAGCAGGCCCGGCACTTGCGGAGACTCGTTGATTCGCCGACATTGCGACATGTGTGCGACCATGTCCTGCGATCCTGGGTGGCTTCGCGGAAGAGAGAGATGTTGATCTGTTTTGTCGAGGCCCAGGGGCTGCCCCATACTGATGGCATTCTTGCGGATGATGTGACGTGCCCGGGCAAGGAGTCCCTTCACAAGGGAGTTCAGGCTGTTTGTGCCAAATTTCCTCCCCGTGAAGTGGCCCTGTACATGGGGGTCATGCTGGTTGCCGGCGGTGGCTTCTGGGATGGCTTGGCAGAGGCTATTGAGAGAGAAATTCCCGATTTCAAGAAAACCCTGCTGTTGTCAACTTAAGCAATCGCGTGCGGCGAGACATTGTGGAGTTTCACGGCGGGGTGTTCGCGGATGAAATAATCGGCGGCCCACTTGTCGGGGAAAAGGATCACAAACTGTCCGCGCATATCGGTGGCGAGCCTGACTCCGGTTCCAAGGAAAATGCGTTCGATTTCGCTTTTCTTGATACCCGGATCGCACCAGCGGATTTGGGTGAAGGGGGCTGGTTCCATCCTGGGCTCAGCGCCGTATTCAGTCGTCAGACGGTAGGCGACCACCTCGAACTGGAGTTGGCCAACGGCGCCCAGCAGGGGAGCGGTTTGAATCCCATCCACGAGTTCGAAAGACTGGATGACGCCTTCCTCCAACAACTGGTCAAGTCCGGCACGCATCTGTTTATGCTTGGCGGCGCCCACATTCCGAACATAGGCAAAGGCCTCGGGCGGGAAACTGGCCGTGAACTTCTGGCAGGACAAGAACCGGCGCGAGGTGGATT
>JBAXRC010000006.1:0-15361 GCA_037131415.1 bacterium
CCTCGATTCCCGCATGGACTCGCTCTGATCACGGATTCTGGATGTCCCACGTTTTTCTGGAGGGCGACATCCCCGAGAAGCAGCAATTGCTCGTGAGCCTGCTGGGCGCCTGCGACCACACCCTTCTGCAGGTGGCCGCCGCCCATGCCATGAATACGGCCGGCACACTGGGCCAATACCGGCGCGTCTCGCAGACCATGGAGGCCATCACCCTTCAAGCCAACCGTGGCAACCAGGGGCACGCGGTACAGGCCCTCCTTTCCCGGGCACGCGACCTTCACCATGACATGACCGCGCAAAATCAGAGGAAGGATTACCCCGCCATCCTGAAAACGGCACCGCAACTGGACAAGGTCCTCACCGAAGCCTTCGCCCGCACACAAACTCCCCGGGCGAACGAATTCCGGGGATTGTGGAACCATTCGGGTGCCGGGTTCTCACCCGGAACCTGGGCGGAAACATGCCGCCTCCTCGGCCAGGGAGGAATCACCGCCATTCTCCCCAATGTCCAGCAACCCTGGTGCGCAGACTACCCGAGCTCGATCATTCCGCAGTCGGGACTATTTTCCCGCTACGGAGACCAGCTTGAGATCTGCCTGACCGCTTCGCACCGGGAAGGACTGGAAACCCACGCCTGGGTGATTCTCTGGTCGATTGAGGGCGCCCCTGAATATCTGATAGCCCCTTATCGGAAGGCGGGCCGACTCCAGCTGTCGTCCAGCGGCAAGACCATCAACTGGCTATGCCCGACCCATCCCGACAACCGAACCTACGAGCTGGCGGCGCTCAGGGAGCTGGCCACAAAATATCCCGCGCTAGACGGCATCCAGCTCGATTACATCCGTTACCAATCCCCGGATTCCTGCTACTGCAACGGGTGCCGTGCCCGCTTTCAAAAGGCGACGGGACTCACCATCAATCAATGGCCTGCCGAAGTGCGATCCGGCCCCCGTCTGGCGGCCTTCCGGGAGTGGCGCCGGAACCAGATCACCCAATTCGTCGCCACCGCCAGGAAACAACTCAAACAAATCAATCCCCGCCTCAAACTCTCGGCATCCGTCTATCCTCTTTATCCCGGCACCCGGGACTCCATCGGACAGGACTGGGGCGAATGGCTGAGACAGGACCTCGTTGATTTCGTATGCCCGATGAACTACACGGAGGATCCCTCAAAATTCACGTCCTGGTACCTTAAGCAAACCGCCCATCCAGGCGCGCGCGGCAAGGTGTTTGCCGGCATCGGCATCACGGCCACCGAAAGCCGTCTGAACGCCGCCCAGACCCTGGAGCAGATCCAGATTCTCCGCCGGGAGGGCGCCACCGGATTCACCCTGTTCGAGGCCAACACCACCTTCCAGAACAACATCCTCCCCTACCTGCGGATGGGTGCAACAGCCAAATAACGCCTGAAACCCGAACCTAACGGTGGAACAGAAGGGCGTGAGCCGTGGTTTTGAGGCCGCGCTTCAGACGGCAAATTGAAGGTCGTACAGGCGCTTGTAGTGCCCCTGGAGCTTCAGGAGCTCCTCGTGGGTGCCGGACTCGACGATGCGCCCCTTGTCCAGGACGATAATCTTGTCACAGTCAATGATCGTGGAGAGCCGGTGCGCGATGGCAAAGACCGTCCGGCCCGCCATCAGGGCATGAAGAGCGGACTGCACGAGGCGCTCGGATTCGGTATCCAGCGCACTGGTGGCTTCGTCGAGAATCATGATCGGGGGATTTCGCAGCATCGCCCGGGCGATTGCCAGGCGCTGCTTCTGCCCACCGGACAACCGGACACCGAGATCCCCCACCGTAGTCTCATACTGCGCGGGCATTTCCATGATGAAGGAATGGGCATTGGCCTGCTTCGCGGCCGAAATGATGGCATCCTGACTGGCCTCTCGCGAACCGTAGCTGATGTTGTTCGCCACCGTATCGTTGAACAATACCGTGTCCTGGGTCACAATTCCCATCAGCTTCCGCAGGGAGGGAATCGTCATGTCGCGCACATCCGTCCCGTTGATCTTCAGGACGCCGCCCGTGACGTCATAGAAGCGCGGCAGCAGGCTGACCAGCGTGGTCTTACCGGATCCCGACCCGCCGACAATCGCAATGCGCTGGCCGGCCTTCACATTCAGCGATAAACCGTCCAGGATATTGCCATCGCCATAGGAGAACATGATGTTCTCAAACGAGATCGCATCAATCCTCCCCTGGAACGCCACCGCGCCCGGACGCTCCTCCACAACCACGGGAGTATCCAGCACCTCGAAAATCCGTTCCGCCGCCGCCACGGCCTGCTGGATCTGCAGGTGGATGCGGCTCAGCCGCTTCACGGGCTCGTACAGGAAGTATAACGCCGCCGCATAGGTGAAAAACTCATTGAACCGCATCCCCCGCTTCCAGACATAGATCAGGACCACGCTCACGCCGATCGTGGAGATGAAGACGATGATGGGTTCCACGGCGGAATTGGCGCGCGCGACCTTGACCGTGCGACGGAAAAAGGCGGTGTTCTGCTCCTCGAACCGGCCCGTCTCATAAGGCTCCATCCCGAACGCCTTGACCACCCGAACCCCGCTGATCATTTCCTGGAGCACGGACACCAGATCCGCCACGCGCTGCTGGGCTTCCCGCGTGAATCGCCGGACCCTCCGCCCGAACACCGCCACCGGCAGGATGCAGACCGGGAATAACACAAGGCTGATCAGGGCCAGCCAGGGATCAATCGTGATGAGCGCAATGACCGCGACAATCAACGTCAGCGGCTGCTTGGCCACGTCCTCGACCACCACCGATACAGCGTTTTCAACGGCCATGGGATCATTCGTCGTCCGCGCGATCAGCTCGCCGGTCCGGCTGGAAACGAAGTAGGACAAAGACAGGGCATTGAGTTTCTGGAAGATGGCATTCCGCAGCTCCATGACCACGCGTGACCCGACCCACCGGATCTGGTATTTCGCCATGTAATCCGCCACTCCCCGGACCAGTCCGACCAGGGGCAGCATCAGGGCCGTGATAATGATCAGCCAGGTCGGGGAAAATGTATCCAGGAGGAAGGCGGAAAGCTTCGCCTGGATGGCCTCGCCGCGCTGGCGAAACCAGGACAATTTCGCGGAGACAGGGACCGCTCCGGATACATCCGGTTGCTGGATCCCCGCTTGCGCCTCGCCCTGCCTTTGACCCGGTTCAACCGGCTGCCCGATCGTTGTTTCAGAGACAACCTGGGAGGAACGCCCATTCGCCTTGTCGAAAAAGACCGGAATCCCCTTGTTGACGAAAAGCAGGAGCCCCCCGTTGGCGGCCGCATATATACCGCCGAACAAGATTCCGAGGGCTAACCGGCGCCAATAGGGTCGCGTATAACCCAGTAGACGCCGATACAAGGCCATGTCACCGGCCTTCGCTTTTTCATGTGCTCCCATAAGATGGGCAAGAATCACCTCGCCGCGCCGCGAATTCAAGCTCAAAAAGTCCTAAGTCTACCGCTTGTGGGGGCTATTTGCGTTCAGTGATCCCGCGCTTTTCCGCTGCTGCAGCCAACCGGCGATCTCTGGTCCAGGCCAGCGGACAGGCAGGGATCAGTGAATCCAGCCCCAGCGCCTTGAAAACGGCCAATAGACGACCATGGCGGGACCGACCAGGTTCTCGGCAGGTACCGGGCCCCAATAACGACCGTCGAGGCTGTTGCGCGTATTGTCGCCCAGGGCGAGATACTGCCCCTTCCCAAGTTGAATGGAATCGCCGTCGGCCTTGATGAACAACGCGTCATTTCCCCCTCCACAATAACCGGCATATCCCGGCGCGCGGACGGCATTCAAGAGAAGACCCTCGACATCGAGCGGAGGCGTCCCGTCCACCAGCAGGGCGGGTTCCCGGATGGAAATCGCCTCGTTGGGCAGACCGCACATCCGCTTGATGTAATGCGTTTTCTCAGTCAACCGCGGGATCGGGATCCCATCGGTCCGGAACACCATCACCTCGCCGCGGGAGGGCTTGAGGAAGTTCCATTTCACGCGGTTCACAAACAGGTGGTCGCCGCTAACCGTGTTTCCCCGCGCGATGATCTGGCCGGTAACCACCTCATTCCCGTTCGACGCCACGAGGGGCATTCCCTCGGGAATGGGCTGGGCCGTCCCGTTGATGTCATAGTAGAGAATCGCGCAGCCATCGCCGGTCGAGCGCCTGCTGTAGGGCCCCCGGAACGTTCCGGCCGCCTGGGCCGTGACTTCCGTGTACCACTCGCCCGTGGCCAACCACTTGACAAGCCGCAGGGGACCGAGCTCAAACATGCCCTTTTGATCCTGCGGGGTGTAATGGATCCCGTACAGGGTCGGCTGCATCGAGCCGGTGGGAATCTTGAACGGCTGCAGGAAATAGCAGCGGAAGGCCATGGCCACGGCAATCGCCACCACCAGCACTTCCAGGTTCTCCCGGAGGGTCGGATGGGACCGGGGCGGCATGACAACGGCCATGGCCCGGTTCACCGCCTCACACCGCTTCTCGATCACGTCAATATCCCTTGCCGCGACGGCCGCATTCAAGTCCGCCTCAGCCGAGGTCAACTGGCCCAGCACCGCGGGATCGGCCACATCTTCGCGCATATGGCGGCAATGCCTCGCATGACGGAGCCATTCCCGGCCCAACTTGACCATCCTGCGTGTATGAAAATATCCTGACATGAGGATCGCTTTCCGGCTCACCCGGTGCTTTTCAGCACCGAGATGAAAGCCTCCTGGGGAACACTGACGGAACCGATCTCCTTCATCCGCTTCTTGCCTTCCTTCTGGCGTTCCAGAAGCTTCCGCTTGCGGGAGATATCACCGCCGTAACACTTGGCCGTCACATCCTTGCGCATCGCCTTGATCGTCTCGCGCGCAATGATGTTCTTCCCAATGGCCGCCTGGATGGGGACAGTAAACTGGTGCGGGGGAATCACCTCCCGCAGCGCCGCGCACATCTGTCGCCCGCGCGATATCGCCTTGTCCCGGTGAATGATACAGGAGAAGGCATCCACGCCCTCCCCGTTCAGCAGGATATCCATCTTGACCAGGTCGCTGGGCGCGTAGCCGGCGTGCTCGTAATCCATCGAGGCGTAGCCGCGGCTGACGCTCTTGAGGATGTCATGGAAATCAATCAGGATCTCGTTGAGCGGCATGGTCGCCGTGATCATCACACGCCGGGAATCGAGCGTCTCGGTCTTCTCCACATCACCTCGCCGGTCCATGACGATCCGCAGCACATCGCCGATATTCTCGTTGCGGCAGATGACAAACGCCTTGATCATGGGCTCTTCCATGTGGTCCACGCGGGTGGGATCCGGCAGGTAGATCGGGTTGTCCACCTCGACCATACTGCCATCCCGGAGGAAAATCCGGTAAATCACCGACGGATACGTGCTGATGACGTCGAGGTCGAACTCGCGGCGTAGCCGCTCCTGAACCACCTCCAGGTGGAGCAGCCCCAGGAACCCGCACCGGAACCCGAACCCGAGCGCCACGGAGGATTCGGACTGGTAGGTGAAGGCGCTGTCGTTCAGCCTCAGCTTCTCCATGCCCTGCTTGAGCTTCTCATAATCCGCCGTGTTCACGGGATAAAGCCCGCTGAACACCATCGGGTGGATTTCCTTCAGGCCGGGAAGCGCCTTCGCCGCCGGCTTGGTGTGCATCGTCAGGGTGTCGCCGATCTTGATGTCCGAGGCGCTCTTGATGGTGCCGATCATGTAACCGACCTGCCCCGCCTTGAGGCTGCCCATGGCCTCCATCTTGGGACGGAAACGGCCAACTTCCTTGACCTCGGTTTCCAGCCCGCTCGCCAGCAGGCGGACGCGGTCCCCGGCCTTGAGCTCGCCATCGACGACCCGGACATAGGTCACCACGCCGCGGAAGGCGTCATAGACGGAGTCAAACACCAGCGCCCGAAGAAACCCGTCATCGCAGGTTTTCGGCGGGGGAAGGGCGATGATCGCGGCCTCGAGCATCTCGCGGATCCCGATTCCGCTCTTGGCGCTGATCCGGTGCGCCCCGTGGGCCGGAATGGACAGGATCTCCTCGATCTGCTTCTCGACGACATCCGGCTCGGCGCCGGGCAGATCGACCTTGTTGAGCACCGGCATGATCTCCAGGTTGTTCTCAATGGCCAGGTAGGTGTTGGCGACCGTCTGCGCCTCAACCCCCTGCGCGGCATCGACCACCAGAATGGTCCCCTCGCAGGCCATCATGCTGCGCGACACCTCGTAGGTGAAGTCCACGTGCCCGGGCGTATCGATCAGGTTCAGCTCATATTCCACGCCATCCTGGGCCTTGTAGGTCATGGTGACCGGATGACATTTGATGGTGATTCCCCGCTCCTGTTCCAGATCCATGCTGTCGAGGATCTGGTCGCGCATGGCGCGATCCGAAATGGTTCCCGTCAGCTGCAGCAACCGGTCGGCCAGGGTGGATTTGCCGTGGTCAATGTGCGCAATGATGCAGAAATTACGGATATTGGTAATCGTACGGAGATTGGTCTGGTCCTGGAGATGCATCGTGTCTGGTTATTCCTTCATTGAATCATAAAACTGGCCGGCCAGCGCGCGCATGGCGGCGACGCTTTCCGGCATATTGGCGGCACGGTACAGCGAGGTTCCCGCAACGAAGACATTGGCACCCGCCGCCGCCGCAGGCCGAATGGTCTGCAAATCAATCCCGCCATCAACATTGATATCCACACACAACCCCCTGGCCTGGATGTGCGACCGGAGCTTCCGGATCTTGGGAAGCACGCCCTCGATAAACCGCTGCCCGCCATAGCCCGGATGAACCGTCATGCAGAGCACCTCATCCACATCGGGCAGCACGTCAAAGACCGCCTCGGCCGGAGTGTCGGGATTCAGCGTGATGCCGGGGCGTGCACCCAGCCGCCGGATCTGCTGCAGCATACCGGGGACATCGCCCTCGATCTCGATATGGATCAGGAGGATATCGGCGCCCGCCTTGATAAACCGCTCCAGATACGCCGCAGGCTTGGACATCATCAGGTGCACGCTGAGCGGGATGTCCGTCGTGCGGTTGGCCATGGCCACCACATCCGGCCCCATACTCAGGTTCGGCACAAAATGCGCATCCATGATGTCGAGATGGAGCCCGTCGGCCCCGGCATCATCCGCCTGCCTGACGCCATCGGCCAGATAGCCAAAGTCCGCCGCCAGAAGCGATGGCAGGATGATGATCTCCCCGTTTGCTGTTTGTTTCGCGTAATCCATAATCGTATTTTTTCACACCCTGTTAAGGGGCGATGGATTATGTCAGGAAGCCGCCCATCATTCCACAAAAAATCCAGCCTCCCTGTAAGGAGCCGGTTAGAGGGGGGGCGTCCCCGTGGCCTTGTGCCACGGGGCGTTCTTCATTTGTCTCTCCTGCTGATTTCGTTATTCATCTCGCCGGAAACTCACATCAGGCCGTTCGTTTCAAAAGGGTGGCAAACGCGCCGTCAACCTTGTCACGGGGGGGGAAGAGCTTGCGTTCGGAAACCCTGGTGAAGTTGGGATGAGCCGCAAGCCAGGCGGAGACCAGCGCCTCATCTTCCTCAATTTCAAGACTGCAGGTGCTGTAGACAATACGCCCCCCGATGCGGACCCGCGTGGCCGCACCATCCAGGATCATCCGCTGGGTCTCGCAAACCCTGGCCAGGCGCTCATCGGAGAAGCGCCAGCGCGCGTCAGCCCGGCGCCGAAGAACACCGGTGTTCATGCAGGGCACATCCAGCAGGATGCCGTCAAACAATAAACCGGCCAGCTCGGGGATCCCTTCAGCCCCGGGCCGGCAAAGGGTCATGTCGCCTTCAATCACGCGCACCCCCTCCAGGCCCATCCGCTTCAGGTTGTCGTTCAGGAACCCCATCCGGTCGGCATGGACATCCATCGCGGTCAGGGTCTCGCCGCTCCCCATTTTTTCGGCGATGGCCACCGTCTTCCCTCCGGGCGCGGCACACGCATCCAGAATGCGCTCCTGCCGTTTCGGATCAAGCAGGTCCACCGCCATGATCGTGGAGGGATCCTGCACCATGAACCAGCCGTCCTCAAACCCGAGGACATCCTCCACATTGATCCCGCGCGCCAGATTGCAGAAACGGGCGGGATCAAAAGGGTGCGGATCGACCTTGATGCCCGCGGAGGCCAGCCGGTCCCTGAAATCGGCCATCTCGATGCGCTGGGTGTTCAGCCGAAGGGTCACCGAGGCGCGGGTGTTGTTCCATTCGCACAAGGCGGCGGTATCCGCCTCGCCATACGCCTGTGTCCAGCGCCGGATCAGGGCTTCAGGATGCGACAACCGGACGCCCGACGGCTGGCCTTTCAAGGCCTGAATGACAAGCGGTTTCTCGCGCAGCACCCGCCTGAGCACGCCATTGCAAAAATTGACTTCCGCCTGCCCGAACTCCGCCTTGACCGCCTCCGCCGTCTCATTCACCGCCGCATAGGCTTCGACCGTATCCATGTGCAGGCACTGGTACAGGCCAACCATCAGGTGTGCCCGGAGCGGAATGGCGGGCAGTGATTTCATGCACTGTTTCAACACCCATTCCAGTTCGCGCTTCCACTTGACCACCCCGTAGGCGACCTCCATCACAAACCCGCGGTTGGCAAGCACCCGGTTCATCATGCGATCCGGGAAATCGCCCGTTTCCATCCATTGGGAAATGATCCCCGCCGCTACCGCCCGCGAACTTGTCTGTGCTGTAATTTTCATAGTGTCTTCCGGCTTCTCAGCCGCAACTGCCCGCAGGCGGCATCGATGTTTGTCCCCTTGGAAATCCGTGTTGTGGCATTGATCCCGGCCCGGCCAAGCACCTCGATGAACAGGGGCGCCGTCCCGGGCTCGGGTGCCTGTCCCTCAAACCCGTCAACCGGGCTCAGGGGAATGAGATTCACCCGCCCGGGAATGGAATGCAGCAGGCGGGCCAGGGCGGTGGCGTGCGGCCGGGTGTCATTCACCCCGCGGATCAGCGTGTATTCAAAGGTGATAATCCGGCGCGTGGCGGCGGCATAACGGCGGCAGGCCGCCATGAGCGCTTCCAGGGGATACTTTCGGTTCACCGGCATCAGCTGGTTGCGCAGTTGATTGTCCGGCGCGTGGAGCGACACCGAAAGCTCCACCTGGATCCCCTCCTCGGCCAGCCGCGCGATGCCGGGCACGACCCCGCTGGTGCTGATCGTGATATGACGGGCCCCGATGTTGAGGCCTTCAGCCTCATTCATGATCCGGATCGCCTTGAGAACGGCGTCGTAATTGTCGAACGGTTCCCCCATTCCCATGAAGACAATATTCGATGGGCGCTCCTGGTATTCCCGCCAGGCCAGCAGAAGCTGTCCGACAATCTCCCCGGTCTCCAGGTTCCGGACATAGCCCCCCTTCCCGCTGGCGCAGAAAACGCAGGCGAACCGGCACCCCACTTGACTCGACACGCAAACCGTTTTCCGATCACGGGCCGGGATGAGAACTTCCTCCACGCACTCATCGTCCCGCAATCCGACGAGGATCTTCCGCGTTCCAACAGGATCCCCCTCGGTTTTGAGGGGCTTCACACCCGTGAGATCGAATTTCGCCGCCAGGCCCGCACGCAACGCGGTTGGCAGATTCTTCATTTCCCCCCACTCCGTCACCCGCTGGGCATACAGCCACGCCCAGATCTGGCCTGCCCGATAGGCCGGCAGCGCAAGCGCCTGGCATTCGGCCTCCAATTCAAGGCGGGACAGGCTATGAATCAATGGGTTCATGCTCGCTTGATGAATTTCCGATGGAGGACATCGACTACCGTGCGGGTTTCGTGGACATGAAATAGCCAGCTCATCCCGAAATAAATACAGGCGCCCGCCCCGATCTCGATCGCCAGGGCGGTGATCAGCATGACAAGCCCCTGCCCGAATCCCGCCAGCCAATGCTTCAGGAACCAGACCGAGAGACCGCAAGCCAGGGCCGGGAACCCGATCGCCAGCGCATACCGGAACCAGCGTCCCCAGTTGCCATAGTCGACATCCCGCCGCAGATAGAACGCCAACTGTAAAAAATTAATGAGAGCAAGGCAGCCGGTGGTGGCCGCCAGCCCGACATGACCCATGTGAAAATATTTCACCAGGGTGAAATTCAGCACGAGGCTCAGGCCAATCCCCGCCAAACTGACCAGGAGGGGCGTTCGGCGCCGGTCGAGCGCATAGAAGCAAGGCGTCACAACCTTGATCGCGGCATAACCGGCCAATCCGATGGAATAGGCGCGCAGGGCATTGGCCGTCAACATGGTGTCACCCGAATGGAATTTCCCGTGCTCATAGATGACCCGGATAATATCCGGCGCCAGAACCACCAGCCCTACCGTGGCCGGAATGGTCAGGAAGAACGCGAGACGCAGGGCCTCCTCGATTATTTTGCCGACGGCCTTCATGTCTGAACGGGCATGCAATCTCGCCACCGCAGGAAGCGTAACGGTGGCAATGGCGACGCCGAACACCCCGATGGGAAACTGCATCAGCCGGAAGGCGCAGTTCAGCCAGCCGCGCGCCCCGTTGATCTCCGATGCGAATATCCCGTTGATGAGAACATTCACCTGCACGGCGGCGCCGGCGATCATGCTGGGCCAGGCGAGGGCCCAAACCATACGCAGGCGGGGATCGGAAAAATCGAGTTTCCAATGGAACCGGTAGCCGAGCTTCCACAGGGACGGGAGCTGGACGCCCAATTGGGCCAACCCGCCCAGCAGAACCCCGAGCGTCAGCCCATACAGTGCCCGCTCGGAAAAGTCGGGATGCCGCCAGTTGCTCTGGGGGTCGAACGCATACGCCAGCAGCACCCCACTGCTCACGGAAACCAGGTTGAAAATCGTTGAGGCAGAGGCCGGAAGCCCGAACACAAACCGGGCGTTGAGAATCCCCATCACCACCGCCGCCAGAGACACAAACAGGATGAAGGGGAAAAGAATCCGGGTCAGCTTCACCGTCAGCTCGAATTTCCCCGGCACGCCGTGAAACCCGAAGTTCGTGATCTGAACCAGAAACGGGCTGGCGGCAATGCCCGCAACGCAAATCACCCCCATGATCAGGATCATGGCGCTGAACAGCAGGCTCGCAAGACGCCAGGCGGGGGGCTCTCCCTCCTTCTCCAGGGTCTTGGCGAAAGTGGTCGTAAATGCCGTGGATAAAGCGCCTTCCGCAAACAAATCGCGGAGCAAGTTGGGAATCTGGAACGCCGCCAGGAACGCGTCGAGGCATTTCCCTGTGCCAAACATGGCGGCAAAGACCTGCTCGCGGACGAGACCCAGAATCCGGGACCCCATCACGGCCAAGCCCACAATGCCGGCAGATTTATGGTGGCGACTCATAGCCGGCCATTAAACAGGTGGATAACCCGCGGCGTCAAGGATGCAAAATAAAAGTCAGGCCTCCGCGACTTTGGTTCCCAGCGCGGCGGCCTCGGCGACTGCCTTCGCCTTGCGTTCGGCGTGATCCTTGAAAAAGAAGGGATTCTGGCCTTGCGCCCAGGCCACTTCAACATCGGTGATCCCGACAAATCCCATCGCGGCCTTGATGCCATTCCGGATCCCATCACGCAGGTCACCGGGCTCATACGTCCCCCCGGATGAAACCATGACGATAACCTTGCGGATCTTGTGGAGCGCCTTGACGCCGCCGGCCCCGATCGTAAAGGTCACATTCGGCATGAGAACCTGGTCAAGCCATGCCTTCAGAATTGCCGGCATGCCGAAATTCCACATGGGGGTCGTGATCACCAGCACATCCGCCTGCTTGAACAGTTCGCACTGTTTCCGGGCATACTGGACAGCCGCCTTTTCCTCGTCGGTCGGCTTGTACCCCGCATCAAAAACCGGATACCAGTAATGCCGGTAGGTCGAATAATCATAAAAGGGGGGATGATTCGCATAGAGATCCAGTTCGGTCACGGAAACCCCTGGCTGTTTCGCCTTGAGGGCCTTGAAAAACGATGCGCTGAGCGCCTTGGAATTCGCCTCGGCGGCTGGCTTGGGATTCGCAATCACGTGCAGGACATGCATGCTAACCTCTCTTTTCTTTTATTTTCGCACTTCGATGGTCACTCGGCCGGGAAACGCCTGGACCAGGACATTGGCCAGATTCTGCCGGAAAGCCTTGTACGACTCTTCCCGGCTCTCACCCGGGGTCAGGGGATTGGCATAAACAGCGATACGGCTCGGGGTCCGCTTGGCAAAGAAACCGATCTGATAATTTTCTGTCGCCTGATATAAGCGGATGATGCTGAGCTCGCCGGATTTGACTTTCTCCATCTTATGGCGGAGGGCAAAGGCATCCAGCGTCGCCCTCAGCTTGTCTGCGTCCGAATCCGTGATTGCCGACCCCACCCCGCCGGCCCCGTGAATGACATAGTATTTCACCGGCTCCTGCTGCATGCAGGCACCACAAGCCAACAACACCAGTACCAACGCCATACGGCGGACTATCATGCTCATTACAGATCCTCCTGAGTTCATCACACAGTATTCCCCGGCACCGGGCACTAGACCCCCAGCCGCAGGCGGATGGCCAGACGCTCGGGCAAACCGGCGGAAACAATTTTCTTCTGGGCCCCGGCAATATCGTATTCCACCCGCCGCAATTCGATCTCGCGGGACGTGGTGTCATAGATGGCGTACGAGGAACGATTGTCGCCGTCACGCGGCTGCCCGACGCTCCCGACGTTCACAAAATATTTCTTCCCGAGCGTCACCGGGAATTTTCCGCCGCCATTGATCCGGCGGACATAGCCCGCTTTTTCAAAAACAACGGGCTGATGGGTGTGCCCGTAGAAACAAACCGTCGTGGACTGGTAGTTGAAATTGGACTCCGCCTCCAGCTCATCAAAGACATAGCCCCATTTTTCAGGCATATCCAGCGTGCTGTGGACCAGCGTGAAGCTGCTCACCACCCGGACCAGCTTCAACTGCTTGAGAAACGCCAGTTCCTCATCCGTCAACTGGTTGCGGGTCCAATCCACCACATTCGCCGCCAAAGGATGAAAATCGCGGATGCAGGCATCATGGGAGCAGTAATGGTCATGATTGCCCCGGACACAGATCGCGTTCAACTCGCGGATCTTCCGGAGGCATTCAGCGGGATTGGCATTATAGCCCACCATGTCGCCGACACAGGTGAAATTCGTCACCCCATTGGCCTGGGCATCCTCAAGGACGGCAGACAGCGCCTCCCAGTTCCCGTGGATATCCCCCATCACTGCATATCGCACATTCGCCATACTGAGCTATACCTTCAGAATCATCGCCGCAAGGGCAAGATCCCCCGGAGTCGTAATTTTGATGTTTGTTCCAGGTGCCGGGACAAGATGAACATGCTCCCCGACCGCCTCGACCGCCGAGGCGTCATCCGTCACTGTTAGCTTTTTCTTCCCCGTCTGTCCATACGCTTTCGTCAGCCAGTCGGTCCGGAAGGTCTGCGGCGTCTGAACCGTCCACAGTTTCGCGCGATCCACGGTTCCCGAAACCATCGTTCCGCGGTCCACCGTCTTGACGGTGTCGGTCACCTTTACCGCCGCGACACCGGATCCGGTGCGCTTGGCCGACAGGATGGTCGCCTCGATCACGGCCGGAGTCACGCAGGGCCTGGCCCCGTCATGAATCGCCACAATTTTGACGTCATCGCCGAGTTCGGCCAATCCGTTCATCACCGAGGCCTGTCGCGAGGCGCCCCCGGCAATCACTTTCCGGACTTCTGAAAAGCATCTGAACCAGCCCCCGCGCCGAATCCAGACGATCCTTCCGGACCACCAGGATCACGCCATCAATGAGGGGACACTGCTCAAAAGCCAGCAATGAATACGCCAGAACAGGCTTGGTCCCGAGTGACAGGAAGACCTTGTCGATGTCCGCTCCCATCCGCTCACTCTTCCCCGCCGCTACGATGATACCCACAATCATAATTCACCACCCCCTTCAGGTAATCGGAATAGTACCCGCTCCCGTCGCTTCTGTCAAAAAGGGAATGTTTTTCCTCCTTCATGCGGAAGGCGCTCTATGATAAAGCTTCCCCCCTGATGAAACACCCTCGAAAAGCGATTGTGCTGGCAGCCGGGTACGGGGCGCGGCTCCGGCCACTCTCCCAGATCAAGCCCAAGCCCCTTTTCCCGCTCTGGGGAAAGCCGGTACTGGGCCATACCCTTGAACTGCTCCAGCGCTGGGGGGTGCGGGAAGTACTGGTCAATGCCCACTATCATGCCGACCAGATCCTGGACTATCTCAGAACCAATCCCGTCAAGGGACTCCATTGCCAGCTTTCCTTCGAGCCGGAAATCCTGGGAACCGGCGGCGTCCTGCCAAAGGCACGCTGGTTCCTCGATGATGAACCCTTCTGGATGCTCAACGCGGACGTCCTGGCCGACCTGCCCTGCCGTCCCCTCCTGGACGCCAATGAACGTCATAACCCTATATCCACGTTATGGTTGCACCCTGAACGCGGACCGCGCACCGTCGAGCACCGCAAGGGATTGGTGACGGTATTCAAAAGCCCGCTCGCCGGCACGGAGGGCACCGCCACCTTCTGCGGGCTCCAACTGCTCTCACCCCGGATCCTGGACTACCTGCCCCCGTCGGGCTTCTCCTCCATTATCGACGCCTATGAAAACGCAAAGGACGCGGGCGAGATAATCGCCGGAGTCATTGTGCCAAACGCCTATTGGGCTGACATCGGAAAACCGGAATCGTATCTGGCCACGCACCGGGAAATGCTGGATCACCCCCGCTGGAAACATCACCGCCCCAGGGATGGCCGCATGGTGGCCAAGGGCGTTGGAACGACCGTCTCGCCAGCCGCCTCCATTCACCATAGCGTGTTGTGGGACAATGTGACCGTGGGCCCGACCGCCCGGATTGAGAATGCCATTATTGCCGATAACGTCACGGTGCGGGGGGCCGTGTCCTATATGGCGGTACGGGCGGACCAGACGCAGGACCCGGAGGTGACCGGAGTGCTCCGCGAACTGCAATGGAAACCTGAAGCAACCACCGTCATGCCCCTGCCCCCACGCGGTTCCGCCCGCACCTTCACCCGCCTTTCCACGCCCCGGAACAGCGCCATCCTGGTGCGCTACACCCTGGAACGGCCTGAAAACGCCCTCTATACCAGCCACGCCCGCTTCCTGGCCCGGAACGGGGTCAAGGTTCCCGGCGTTCTCGTCGACTGGCCGGAACTCTACGCCCGGGGGGAACTCTACGGCATCGGGAACGACGACTACCCGGACAACCCCGTCCGCTTTGCGCTGCTCGCGCGCGCCGCCCTCGAGTTCGCCGCCCGCACCGGGGTACGGCCGCACGTCGTGCACGCCCACGACTGGCAGGCCGGCCTGGCACCGGTCTACCTGCGGAC
>JBAXRC010000007.1:0-15135 GCA_037131415.1 bacterium
ATCTCAAGCTGGTTGGCCAGATGCAGCAATCCATGGATGATATCCGCAAGGAAGTCGGGAAGGTCATTATTGGCCAACAGGAGGTGCTCAACCAGATCCTGATGTGCATTATCGCCGGCGGGCATGCCTTGCTGATCGGACTGCCGGGTCTGGCCAAGACGCTGACGGTTAACACGATCTCCAAGGTGTTGGACATGAAGTTCAAGCGCATCCAGTTTACGCCTGACCTGATGCCGTCGGACATCACCGGTACGGAGGTTCTGGAGACGGACCGGGTGACCCAGCAGAAGGAGTTTCGCTTCATGCAGGGGCCGATCTTCTGTAATCTGCTGCTGGCGGATGAAATCAACCGGACGCCGCCGAAAACCCAGGCGGCGTTGCTGGAGGCCATGCAGGAAAAATGCGTCAGCGTAGGCAAGGAAACCTACAAGCTGGACAAGCCGTTTTTCGTTCTGGCCACCCAGAACCCCATTGAGCAGGAGGGAACCTATCCCCTTCCTGAAGCCCAGTTGGACCGGTTTATGTTCAACATTTTCGTGGACTATCCCAAGCGGGACGAGGAGATGGCGGTTATCGCCAGCACCACGGTCAACACCGGGGTTGAGCCGCAGATGGTGATCGACAAGCAGGCCGTGATCCGGTTGCAGGAAGTGGTGCGCAAGATCCCGGTGTCAGACCATGTGATCGGGTATGTCATTAACCTGGTTCGGGCAACCCGTCCATCGGACCCTGATTCCCCGGACTTCATCAAGAAATATGTGTCCACCGGGGCCGGTCCCCGCGCGGGACAGTTCCTGGTGCTGGCGGCCAAGGCCCGTGCTGTTCTGGAGGGCCGGATTCATGTGAGTTGCAATGATATCCGTCTGGCGGCGATGCCGGTGCTGCGACATCGTATCCTGACCAACTTCGCCGCGGATTCCGAGGGGATCAAGCCGCCGAATATTGTCGAGCGGCTGCTCGCCGAGATCAAGGAACCCGGCGCCGAGACCTACGAGCCCGAGGATGCCAAGAAGAAGCCGGCGAAGAAGTAGGGCGTCCCTGCTGGCTATCGTAATTTTTCGAGTTGCCTGCGTGCGAACAGGGTGTCCACGCGGGCAAGGAGGAAGTGGGAAACGCGTTCCACGAGTTTCTCCCAGAGTCCCCGGCTTCGATTCCATGAGCGGCGCTCGATGGGGACGCAGTGCAGCAGATGGTCGCCAAAAATACGGCGGGCCTCCTCCGCCAACCGCTGATCGTCAAGACGCACCAGCAGTTCGTAATTAATGTTCAAGCTGCGGGTGTCCAGGTTGACGGATCCGATGTAGACCACATGATCGGCAATGATTAGCTTGGTGTGCAGGATCTGGGCCTGGTACTCATGGATGCGGATGCCCGCCCGGAGAAGCCGGCTGTAGAGCGCGCGACCCGCGAACCGGGCCAGGCGGACATCGGTCCGGCCGGCGGTGATGATCCGGACATCGTGTCCCTGTCGTGACGCTCGCGCCAGAACGCGGCGGATCCGGCGCGGGGGAAGAAAATAGGCGGAAATGATCCTGATGTTGCGGGCGCGCTGGAGGTCATGCAGCAGGGTCATCCTGATTGAATTCTCGTTCTGGCCGGGACCGCTGGTCAGCAGCATGGGGCGGTGGGTGTCGGGTGAAATGCGGCGGAATCGCGGCCTGAGGGGGATCCGATGAAGGCGGCGGTGCTTGAAATCGGCCATGGCGAACATCCGATCGAAAGAGGCGGCGAGGCTATGGACAGGAGTGCCGGTCATCAGCAATCCAAGGTCGCGCCAGCCGCAGGTGACGCCATCCCCGGTTTCCTGGCTCGAAATATTGAACCCGCTGACGATGGCCCGGGTGTCATCGCTGATGAATAACTTTCGGTGGTCACGGAACGCGAGGCGGCCCAGCGAAATCGGATTGAAGAACCGGACTGTTCCCCCTGCCGCCGTTACTCCGGTCCAGTAATCCGACGGCAATTCGAGGGAGCCGAAGGCATCAAGCAGGATTTTGACCCGGACGCCCCGTTGCGCGGCCGCGCGGAGCGCCTCCCGGATGCGACCTCCGGGCTCGCCGGCCATATAGATATACATTTCAAGGCGGAGGGAGCCCCGGGCCTTTTCAATTTCAGACAGGAGCGTCCCGTAGAACTCCTCGCCCGTCGTCAGCCACTGATATGGGTAATGGGTGTCCATGAGTCAAACCATGCCGTGACACATCTACCATGGGGAAGGGGATAAGAAAACGCAAATGTTGTGGTTGAGGGGATGACGCCTAAGCCGTTTCGTGCTAATTTGCTTGGATATGGACAGTCTTAAGGAACACGATCAGGGGAGCCGCCCGCTGGCATCCCGCTCATGAGAGGCGCCATTCCATTTTCCGAACGCAACACTCCCTGGCGCGGGGTTCTGGATGTGGCCACGGGTTGCTATCCGGCGTTTCTGTTTGGCGGCAGCGGGCTTGGGCGCTGGTTGCCGGTGTTTCATTTCCATGAGGCGACGCCTGCAGGACTCGAGCCCTATCTCCTGTATTTGGCCGAGAATGGCTATCGAACCGTGACCTCCGAAGCCATTGCCGCCTATGCGAGGCGGGGCCTCCATCCGGGATCAAAATCGGTGGCGTTGTGCTTTGATGATGCCTGGGCAAGCTTATGGACCGTGGCGGCGCCGCTCCTGCGGAAATACGGGCTCCAGGCCATTACCTATGTGAGCCCCGACCGGATGCCGGATCTTGCGGTTCAGCGCCCGACGATGGAACATCCCGGCGGGGTGGCGCTTGATGTGGATCATTCCGCGACGCCCTTTGCGGCCTGGTGCGAGTTGAGCGCCTTGCATGCGTCTGGAACGGTGGATATCCAGGCCCACACATTCCGGCACACCATGGTTTTTTCGGATTCCACCATCAGCGGGTTTGTCCAGCCGGGGTTTGTGCGGCATCCCCACCTGTATCCACGGATGAAAACGGGATCTGGCGAGCGTTACGTTACGCCTACCGACCTGGGGGCGCCCTTGTATACCCAGCGATCCCGCTATTCCGATGCTCTACGCTACGACAATCCGGGCTCGTTTGATGCCTGCACGCGACATGTGAGGGAAAATGGCGGCGTGGAGTTTTTCAAGCGCCAAGAATGGGAACAGGAACTGCGCATGATCGCGGAATCCCATCAGGGCCATCAGGAAACCCCGGAACAAAGGGATGCCGCGATTCTGGAGGATCTGGCAACGGCGCGTGCTGAGCTTAACAGGAAGCTTAATACCGACACCGTCCGGCATATGTGCTTCCCCTGGGCGATTGCCAGCAAGCCAGGCGAAATTGCCGCGGAAAAGGCCGGCTATGCAACGGCCTTCGGTGATCGTCTGTTCGGGGGACGATCGGTCCGTCCCGGCGATCCGCCTTACCGGTTGATGCGGCTGAAGCACCAGCACCTGTATTGCCTGCCGGGAGTTGGGCGGAAAACATTCTTTTCAAGACAAGGGAAAGCATGACATCGAATCCTGAACCCCGAACCCTGTTCCCGGATTCAGCTTTCCCGCGGGTTTGCCTCCTTACCGACTCCTACTATCCCGTTGTTGGCGGGGGGGAGTCCCATGCCCGCTTGTTGTGTGGTGAATTTTACCGGCGGAAAGTTCCCGTGTTTGTGTTGACCGGGCACAAGGTGGCCGCATCGCCGCCATTTGAGAAGGTGGATGGGATTCCGGTATACCGGGTCCCCCCCGCGGGATTCCCGCGGCTGGGAAAATACCTGATGCTCGGGTCGAGTTTCTGGCGCTTGATCCGGATGCGCCGGGACTATGACGTGATTTATGTCTGTGGCATCCGCACCCTCGGCCTGATTGCCGTTTTGGCGTCGATGTTGCTGGGAAAGCGATGCGTGTTGCGCGCGGAATCCCGGGGTGAAGTGTCGGGCGGGTTTATCTGGGAGAAAACCGATGGGCGCGTGAATTCCCTTCTGAAGGCCATGTTTGTGGCGCCCATTGCATTGCGGAATGTCATTCTGAAAAGGGCCGCTGCCTTCCTGAGCATCGCCAGTGTGATCCGTGAGGAATATGAGGCGTGCCGGGTTCCTGCCGCGAAGATCGTTGCGATTCCCAATGGGATTGATGTGACGCGGTTCAAATTGGCCCAGCCTGAGGCCCGACCCGCCCTGCGAGGGGGGCTCGGATTGCCGGAAGGCCGACTCTTTGCCTACACCGGGAAGTTGAACCGGGGCAAGGGACTGGAATTCCTGGTGCGGGTATGGAAGGACTGGGCTGTTAGCCATCCGGACTGCAAGCTCCTGTTGATTGGTTCGGGCGCCATGCAGTTCCTTTCATGCGAAACCGAGTTGCGCGAGTACGTTGCCAGAAACAGCATGGAGAAGTCGGTGATATTCGCCGGCAGTGTCTCGAACGTGCAGGATTATCTCCAGGCATCGGATTTCTTTGTCTTTCCCTCCGAGAGCGAGGCTTTGCCGCTGGCGTTGCTTGAGGCCCTGGCAACAGGGCTGCCCACGATTGCGTCGGATATCGGGGGATGCCGTGACATCATTACGCAGGGAGTCAGCGGACTCTTGGCGCCGCCCAATGATACGGTAGCCTGGACAGCCGCTCTTGATGAAATCACCGCCTCGCCGGATCGCGCGAAAGCGCTTGCGCAGGCTGGCCGGGAACGCGTAGCCGGGGTTTTCAGTATTGCCGCCGTTGCTGATGCGCATATGCGTTTATTCAAGGATGTGGCCCGTGAGTGAAGATTCCGGACTGCATGAGGCGCCTTCCACAGGAAAACTGCTTCGATTCACGGGATGGAACCTGTTTGGACTCTGCGCGCCGATGGCCGTTGCCTTCTTTGCCCTGCCCCCCTTGCGGGGACGGATGGGTGAGGATATCTATGGCGCGTTCATGTTCCTGCTGACGGTGATCAATTACCTTTCGATTCTGGACTTGGGGTTGGGGCGTGCCGCGACGCAATTCATGTCGGCCCGGCTGGCGAGCCGGAAAATGGATGAAATTCCCCCTATTTTCTGGACAGTCATGGCCATGATGCTTGGGCTGTCCCTCGCGGGCATGATGGTGTTTTTCCCGCTGGTTCCCTCCATTGTCTGCTCCTGGAGCAAGATCCCGCCTGCGCTTCAGGCCGATGCTGTAAACACCCTGTTTGCGGCCGGGATCGGGACGCCCTTCCTGGTGCTGACAGCCTGCCTGGTGGGGGTTCTGGAGGCGCACCAGAAGTTCAAGTTAATTAACATCATCCGGCTTCCCATGCAGATCTACACCTTCCTGGGACCGTTGGCGGTGGCGTTGATTTCGCATAGTTTGCTGGCGCCGGTGGTGGCGTTGCTGGCTGGCAAGGCGGTGGAATGCGCCATCTACTTTGGCGCTTGCCTGTGGGAGGTTCCGCTATTGCGTCGCGGGGTTGAGTTCCAGCGGAAACTCGTTGCCAACCTCTTTGCCCTGGGGGGCTGGATGTCGGTGTCGAGTATCGCGATGCTGGCGCTGAACCAGTTGAACAGCGTGTTGATGTTCGGGTTGCTGCCGGTGGCCATGGTGGGGTATTACGCAACGATAGCCGAGATGATCATCCGGTTGCTGATTTTCCCCCGCGCCTGGGTCTCGGTGTTGTTTCCCTCCTTTTCGGCCCAGCATGCCCTGGAGTCCGGACACCTCGCCACCCTGTATGCCAAGGGCTTCAAGAGCCTGGTGCTGTTTTCCTTTCCCGTGGTCCTGGTGTTGTTTACCTTTGCCGGCGAGGCGCTGACGGTGTGGCAGGATGCGGCGTTTTCAGCAGAAAGCGCCGGGGTGATGCGCTGGCTTGCGGCCGGTATTTTCGTGTACAGCCTTTCCTTTGTTCCCTTCTCCCTGCTGCAGGGAGTGGGGCGGCCTGATATCAGCGCCAAACTGCATCTGGTTGAGATTCCCTTCGCCGCAGGGTTGGCCTGGATGCTCATGAAGAAATTCGGAATAGAGGGAGCGGGGATCGCCTGGCTGATCCGGTGTGTGGTGGAAACGGTGGTCATGACGATTCTGGCGCAGCGGTTCGCGCGCGGCTCGGGTCGCATGATTGGGCGCTCGGCGATCATGACCGTTTTCGCCCTTCTGCTGATGCTCGGCATGGCCCTCGTTCCGTCATTCATGAGTCGGCTGCTCCTGTTTCCGGTGGTGGTGTATGTGTACATGGTGCTGGGCTGGTTCTGGTTGCTGGCAGCGGATGAACGACAGGTGATCAGGAGTGTTGTGTCGGGGGGGCTGTCAAGGCTGTGGCACGGTGTTGTCCGCATGACGACATTGCGGAGAATCCTGATCTCGTTCCTGGTGGCGCTGGCGGTCTGGCTGTATTTTGCCTGGCCGATTCCCGGCCAGATGACCGCGGGAATCAGCTCGTCCTCCCTGAATGTGGAGATTGGCGGATCCCGGGCCATGATCCCCGGGGATCATCTCCAGCTTCAGTACCAGTTCTGGCTGACGGGCGATACGCTTCGTGGGCATGCGCCGGCCTTTGTGAATCCCTATGAGTTCAATGTCGGGAATGATGCAGATGGCGCCTTCCGGGGCACCTATTATTTCCCCTTTTCCGTTTTCTATGTGATCGGCGAGGCGATCGGGGGGCGGGCCTTCGGCTATAATTTCAACCAGTTCGTGACAATCTGGATTGCCTTCTTGTTCACCTGGCTTCTGGTCCGGCGCTATGTGCGTGACGAATGGGTCAGCGCGGTGGCCGCAACCCTTGGCATCACGCTTCCTTATGTCTGGATCAGCATGCTTGATGGAAGCCCGACGGGGCTGGCCATGATGTGGATCCCGGTGATCTTCTGGTCGCTGGATATCCTTGTGGCCGAGCGTAAGGCGTGGGCAGGTGCCGTGGCCGGGCTCGGCATTTGCCTCGCTGAGGCGGATTCCCATGTCTTTTTCTATGCCATCCTCTCAGCCCCGTTCTGGTGTCTGTTCAGTTATATCCTTCATTTCCGGTGCCGCTGGCCGTCATGGGGTGATATCCGGTCCCTCCTGAAAGCCTCGATTCCCCTGATCCTCTTCCTGGGAGTGGCGGTCTGGCTGGTGTGGAGCATTCGTCACTCGGTTTCGGATACCACCCTGGTGGTGGCGCATCGGTCGGTAGAGGAAATCCGGGCGAATTCGCCGCCGCCCGCCGGGATTGTCCGGTTGGCAAATGTCGGGGAAGGCCGGAAAATCTACATCGGCGGATATGTGTTAACCCTGCTGGCCGCAGGTGGCCTGGCCTTGCTGTGGCTCCGCCGCCGGCGTAACGACTTGCAAGCCGTGCCGTTATTGCCCGTGATTCTGCTGGGGCTGGCGATTCTCGGAGTGGCGTTGCTCTCCACCGGGGTGATGAATCCCGGAGGGCAGCGGGCGTGGAAGGTGTTGACGACGCTGGTTCCGCCGTACGGCATGATCCGGCAGCCGCACAAAATCTATTGCTTGATGCCGGTATTATTGGCCCTGGCGGTCGGCTTCCTGTGGCCGCTCCTGGTGCGGGGCGTGTCAGGGCGTTGGCGGGCTTGGATCCTGATCGTGGTGATGGTGCCAGCCGTCCTGGAATATGGGTTTCGCATCCGCCCGACGGTTTGCGTGCTCGACCGCGAACAAGGTGCCTTCAAGGCGATTGCGGAGGATGCGAAGGCCGCAGGCAATTCGAGGCCCCATCTCCTTTCGCTTCCCATCTGGCCCGGCGATTCGCATTTCGATTCCCTCAACGAATATTACGTTTCGCTCTATGGGCTCCGGATGGTGAACGGCTACGGCGGCACGGTTCTTGAATCCTATCGCCGGGATGTCTTCCAGCGGCTGGAGGGAATGAATGTCGGGGCGGTGTCCGATGACCAACTGGACTTCTTGCTGCAGCGGGGCATAGGCTACGTGGTTCTGCATGAGGATTGTTTTCCTGAAAAGGTCTCGCCCTTCCCCGTTGGGAAGACGCTGGAATCGCTGATGAATCATCCCCGCCTCAAGCGGCTTGGCCAGGATGGGGCGATGTGGTCGTTCAAGATTCTCGCCCGGGAGCAGGCGGAAACAAGCCGGGAACGGGTGTCCTTCATGGCGGTCTCTTTTCCTTCCCGCCGGTTTGAGTTTGAGAACCTGATCCTGGCGGATCCGAAAACCACGGTGACTGATTCCGGCAAGGGATATGTCACGCTCTCTCGTTCCGGGCACTCGGTTACTGTGCCTGATTTGCAGGTGCCCGGGACGCTTCCCCTCTTCTGGAATATCCGGACCCGGGGACAAGGTCGCCTCGCGGTTTTCCAGGTGATCGGGGGCGTGACCAATGCGCCCTCATCCGTTGAGGTGAACTCGGCGGACTGGGATTGGCAATCGGTGCCCATACCGGATGTGGACCGCGTCAGTTCAGCAGGGGTCCGGCTGGCCTGGGATGACGGGCGGATGGACTTGGATACGGTTCAGTTGGTGGCCGGGCGATGGGCGGGGCCGGCGAAGGGGAAGCGCGTGGAACTGCCGGCCGCCTGTTTCTTCCATGCCGGGTTCATGGATCCAGCCGGGGAATGGGTGACGCTGCGGGCGGCCTATGAGCCTAAATCCATTGTATTCTACGGCCCGAAACTGCCTCTGGATAAGGGGAGCTATTCGGTTGAGCTGATCTTCGATTCGCCGGCGATGGCGGGAACTCCACTGGGGCAGTTCAATGTCCGGTGGATCGATAGCGACAAATCCGGCTGGGTGCCCGTCACGGCGGGGGATTCCTCCTCCGTCACGAATTTCGAGCAGCTTGAAAATCTACCCTTCATGGTGGCGTTCGAGTTTTTCCGCGTCGCCGACATCCGGATCCGGAAAGTCATCCTGACAAGGATCAATTAAGCCATGCGAAAATCGAAGTTTATCCTGCTCTCCCTTGTCATTTCCATGGCGGTATATTTCACCCTGACCTGGCCGCTGGGGGCATTGTTTCATGAGGGAATTCCCTCCTCCAACCGGCCGGAGCAGGGGGGCGCCCGTTACATGATTCCCGGTGACCACCTGCAATTCGTCTTTCAGCTGTGGATGTTGGCCGATTCGTTCAAAGGGGGCGCCCCGCTGTTCTCTCATGTGTATGAGTTCAACCAGGGTGACGACCAGGCGCTCTACAATCCCGGCAGTTACTATTTCCCGTTTGGCCTCCTTTTTTCGGCCGGGCATGCGCTGGGGGGAACCGTCGTTGGCTGGAACCTGATGCTATGCCTGACTGTGTGGTGGATTTATCTCTCCACCTGGTTCCTGATCCGGCGCTTCACCCGCTCCAGGTTGACGGCGGCGGTGGCGGCATTGCCATCCATCCTGTTACCTTATTTCTATGTATCACTTCTGGGGGGAAGCCCCACCGGTATGGGTATGCTTTGGGTTCCCCTGATCTTCCTCGGTGTGGATGTGGCCATCCGTGACCGCCGGATCTGGGGCGGGGTTTTGGCCGGGATTCTGCTTTATATTTCAGCCTGGGTTGATTTGCATGTGTTCTTTTTCGTGTTCCTGGCAACACCGGTGTGGATGCTGATGAGTCTGGCTTTGAAGAAGGCGGAGACCAAGGGGTTTGGCCGGATTAAATGGCGGGAACTGATCCGGCCGGTCTCCCCGGTGGTCATCGGGATGGGGCTTGCCTACCTGCAAACCAGTCTCATTAAGGCCTCGCTCGACGACACCCTGCAATCCCAAGGCCGCTCCATCAAGGAGTCGCTCGGCTATGCCCTGCGGGCGCCGGGCTGGTTCGATCCTGCTCTGGATAACCGTTACAATATCATCTACATAGGCATCTGGGTCGCCGTGGTTCTTGCAACAGGACTGCTCTTCCTGGTGGTCGATGCCTGGCGTAACCGGCCACATGCCAGGGGGCGGCTTGCCCTGTTCGGGATGATCCTGGGGGCTATCTTCGGCATTGCGATCCTGGCGGTTGGGCCCAACACGCCGTTCGATTCGCATCATACCCTGTGGACAACCCTGCGCGCCCTCATTCCGCCCTACAAGATGATCCGGCAACCGGCCAAGATCTACTGCCTCCTGACTCCTTTTCTCGGGATTGCGCTGGCGATCGTGATTGACCGGTTCAACCAGGCCATTCTGCGGCGGGGCTGGGTGGTGGTCGTCTCGCTGGTGATTGCCGCAGGCTGCCTTGTCGATTATGGGCGGCGGCTGGATCCGACCATCTGCCTGCTCGACTACAAACAGGGCGCCTATCGGGCTGTGGCCCGCGATGCGGCCCAGTCGGGGCGCGAGAACCGCGCCCTGGCCCTTCCGCTGTGGCCGGGTGATTCGCATTGGAACTCCATTACGGAATATTATGCCACCCTGTACCGCACGAAGATGCTGAACGGCTATTCACCTTCGGTTTCCCGCCAGTATTTCACGAATGTCTTCGAGCGTTTTGAGGCGCTCAACATGGGGGTGGTCTCCGAGGACACCCTGGACGGGTTGCTTGCCATGAAGATCGGGTACCTGATCGTGCATGAAGATGCGTTCCCGAAGAAAGTCAGCCCCTTCCCGGCGTCACAGACCCTGCGTGAGCTGATGCGGCATCCCAGGCTCCAGTTCCTGGCGCAGGACAAAGCCGTCTGGTCTTTCAAGATCGCCACCAACCATGAACCATCAACCATCAGCCATGAACCATCCTCCACTCTCTTCACCGCCTGGCAATGGGACGCCTGTAACGTGGCGCGCGGCAGTGCAACCGTGACCAGGGAGGGATCCAATAGCTTTGTGCGGCTGACGGCTCCGGAAGGCCGGGTCGAGATTGGCGACCGGACGCTCTACCCGGTGGAAGGGCTTCGTTATGTGGCCTCTGTCAGAGGAACCGGGGTGCTTGGCGGCTCCTTTGGAACAGGACTGCCGGGTGACAGCTTCAGGGTCGCGGTGACATCAGGATCCGAATGGGTCTGGGCTGAAATCCCGGTTCCCGTGATGCCCCCGAACCGGCAGACGTGGTTGGAACCGGTCTTCACGAATATCGCGGGTACGGTGGATATCAGCATGATCACGTTACTGGCGGGACCCTGGCAATGGCAGAAGGCCGGGGAAACCCAGGCTGTTTCCGCCGCGGCATTTTTCCGGTCTGGCTATTCGGATCGTGCCAGCGGGGACATCCGGCTGGAGGCCGACCGTGTCCAGGCGGGGGTCGCCTTCTATGCCCCGGTCGTTCCGGTATTGCCCGGCCGCTATCGGATCGCGTTGAATTATACGGCCGATTGCCCTGACGGAACGAAGCTGGGCGAGTGGTCGGTGTCCCGTTCCGATGGCCAGTCCCGGCATACCGGGACCGTGGTGTCTGGCCAGCCAGCCACCGTGGATTACCCGCACACCGCACCCTGTCCCCTGAGCTTGGAATTCCAGTACAACCGGCAGGCTGACATGGTCATCCGGTCCGTGAGTTTCACTCGAGTCGAATAGAAGCGTGACGATCCCCGATTTTCATCTCGGCGCCCGTGATCACCGCATATTCAGAAAAGCCAATGCTAAAGCGCTTTAGCATGTCTTTTGGCTCTATTGAGCCAGCAGGCCATTCTGCAACTTCTCCACCATTCGGTCCCGCAGGCTTATAGCATCCAGAACGGTTGAGTGCTCGCGTCGGGGCGGGTTTGTCGATATTTCGCATCGCCGGGAGAGGATGGGGGCACTTTTCCCCGGATCTGAGAGTCAGCGGGGACAGACTATAAAAGAAATTCCATCGCATATCTCTCTTGATTAATGCACGCATTCTGTGCTACACATTATGTGTGCATACTTGATGGGAGAGATTAATGACTAGAAATGTGACATTGAGGATGGATGAATCCCTGTTAGCGGAACTGCGGCATCGGGCTGTTGATGCCCATATGTCGCTTTCCGCCTGGATTACGGCGACACTTATGTCGATGGCACCGCCATCGTGTGAGTTGGATGAGATTCGGGCGAAGGCGATTAAGCGGATGGAGACGGGATTCCATTTTAGCGACAAGCCGATGTCGAGGGACGAACTCCATGTCCGGTGATGTGTTCATTGACACTAATGTTCTTGTCTATGCGCACGACCTTGATGCCAACGAAAAGCATGATATAGCGAAGCAACTTCTGACCGGGCTTTGGCAGTCGAAACCACTCCCCTGGATCAGCATTCAGGTGTTGCAGGAATTGCTGGTGACACTGCGCCGCAGGGGGATCCCTGCGGCGACTGCGCGCGAGACCGTGGATGCTTATACACGATGGCGTGTGGTGGAGAACGATGTGGGTTTGTTGCGGAAGGGCATGTCGGAGATGGAACGATGGCAACTCTCGTTCTGGGATGGGCTCATTCTTGCTGCCGCCCGCATGGCACACGTCCAGACGATATTGAGTGAGGACCTCAGCGACGCGCAGGACTATGGGGGAATCCGCGTCCAGAACCCGTTTCGATCAAGATGATGGGCGTGCCCCGGTTATGATCGAGCTGACCTCGGAGGTGTCTTTTAGTGTGTCCCTGGTGTCCATTGGAGAGGACCCTGTCCCCGGCGGATAACTTTTAGTCCCGTGCGACTTAATCAATGTGTGGCGGTCGATATTTTAGGATGGAGCAATTTCGGGTTGACTCTAATTTATGCATGAGTATATTAGAGCGCAAATGAAACTCAACCCATTGTGGTGAATCATGGAGCGCTATCTTAAAACCGCCATAGCCGAAGATCTTGGCGAAAAAATGGTATTTCTGGGTGGCCCCCGGCAAGTCGGCAAGACCACGCTGGCCCTCAGTTTGCTGAGTGGCGGTCGCGAAACCCATCCCGCTTACCTGAATTGGGACAATCCGGCAGCCAGAAAAATGCTCCTTCAAGGCGCCCTGCCAAGCGGGGAACGGACGGTTATCCTTGATGAAATCCACAAGTACAAAGGGTGGAGAAACCTCGTCAAGGGCCTCTACGATACAAACAAATCAAGCCGCCAATTCTTAATCACAGGCTCCGCGCGGTTGGATCACTATCGTCGTGGAGGGGATTCACTTCAGGGGCGATACCATTATCATCGCCTTCATCCCTTGTCCTGGTGTGAAATCGCCAGACAGCCAAGCCGGGCGGACCTCGATCATCTTCTGCGATTTGGAGGATTTCCTGAGCCTTTTATCAAGGGTAATACACGTCATTGGAAACGATGGCAGCGGGAACACCAAAGCCGGGTCGTTCATGAGGATTTGATCAGCTTGGAGCAAGTCAAGGAGGTGTCACAACTGGACCTCCTCGTGCAGGTACTCCCGGAACGCGTCGGCGCACCTCTTTCCCTCAACAATCTGCGACAGGATCTTGCCGTTGCTTTTGAGACAGTCGACCGCTGGATTACCATCCTGGAGAATCTTTACTTCTGCTTTCGCATACAGCCTTACGGCCTCCCCAAATTGAGAGCGGCCACCAAAGAACGAAAACTTTATATGTGGGACTGGTCAATTTGCGAAAACCCGGCCTCACGGTTTGAAAACCTGGTGGCCTCCAATCTCCTGAAGTATTGTCACCTGGTTGAAGACAGCGAGGGAGATCGCATGGATCTGCGTTTTGTGCGTGACGCGCAGGGACGGGAATTGGATTTTGTAGTCGTCCGGAACAACAAGCCGCTCTTCGCCGTGGAATGCAAAATGGGCGAGCAGCAACTGAGCCGCAACATTTCCTATTTCTCCCAGCGCACTAATATCCCCCTCTTTTACCAGGTTCATATGGGGCAGAAGGATTATGAAGTCGCGGGGTTCAAAGCTCGGGTTCTTCCCTTCACCACCATGGCTGAAATACTGTCTGTTTGATTGTTGGAAAGGGTGTCGCCGGGAAGGATCCGACAGGGCAATGAGCGCCATTCGGGTCTGTCCCCGTTGTCTTGTATCGTACAACACCAACCACATGAAAAGGGGACATTCCTATTGTGCGTTGACATTGCGAGAATTTCGATTGCATGATCCCTTGGCGAGGGGCAATATCCTCGATGAGTTTTGTGCCAACCCAATAAGGAGACTATTGATGAGTACTGTTCTGAAATGCCTGGCGGTTTTTGGCTTGGTTGCCGGGGTGGGGTTCGCGGCCCTGGGCGCTGATAGCGGGACGGCTTCAAAATCCTTGCCGGAAAAAGGGCCTGCCTTGTCCAAGCTTCGGCATGAGACCATCATGAGTAATCTGGATGCGGGCGGGGATCTGCTCGTGGTCGCCAACATGGACGGATGGGTTCGGGATGCGGTTCACAGCATTGTGAAGCCCATTACGGTCATGGGCGGGGACGATCCCGGTTTCAAACCCGTGGCCACGTTCCTCGGGAAACTGCCCGGGTATCTGGATAAGAGCGGCTTCTATGGGTTCCAGGGATTTGGGATGAGTGTGGTGCCCCGGGCGGATGGGCAGAATAACATCAAGTGCTTCATTGCCCGTGATCCGGATGTGACCTGGTCCCCCCTCTGGAAGGCCACGGTTGGCGGGAATCCCCGGAAAATGGTCTGCACCGATTTCCTCTCTGCGGACACGGAAATGGCGCGGACCGGGACGGAGGAATATGGCGCCCTCTGGAAGATGGTGCGATCCGGTGTGGCGGAACTCGGTTCGCCGGCCGTTGCTGCTGCGTTCAATGCCCAGTTATCGGGCCTGGCGACCAATATGGGGGTCAATCTTGACAAGATGTTTGAATCCCTGGGTACGGAAGGGTTTTTCGCCATCCAGTTCTCCAAAACGGAAACGATCACCATCCCCGGCAAGGGTGGCGAGGCACCCGTGAAGATGGCCAAGCCGGGATTCCTGATCGGGGTGGCGGTGAAGGATGACACGCTGGTCAAATCGCTTGAGGCCGCGATTGCGAAGAGCGGCATGCTGTCGGTCACCAATGGCGCCGGCGGGATCAAGGTCGTCAATATCCCATTCCCGATGCCCCCGTATATGCCGATTCAGCCGGCTTACGCGGTGCATGGCGGATTTTTCCTGCTGGGATCCACTCCGGCCGTGCTGGCCGATGGCATCAAGGCCTTCCAGACCAAGACCGGCCTGGCGTCGACCCCTGAATTCAAGAAGGCGTTTGAGGGGTTGCCCATGGTCAATAATGGTATTTCGTACATGAGCCCGCGTTTCATGAACACGATTCTGGATGTGCAGAAGGCCATGATTTCCCGTGAGCCGGGCGAGGGGGCGAAGATGGCCGGGATGATGGATGACATGATGGGGTGGAGGCGGAACATGCGTGCCGCGCAGATTTTCCTGAACAAGCGCAACGGGGTTCTGATC
>JBAXRC010000008.1:0-15007 GCA_037131415.1 bacterium
ATCCCCGATGCTTCCATGCGATATCACGGTTGATGCGGCCGCTGCCACCCCCTGGATGGCCACCGCACCGGCCACAAAGGCCCCGAACGACACCGTGGTCGCCGACACCCCGACCGTCCCCAGCAAGGCCGCGCCCAGCACGCCCCCTGCCCCGCAGGTCACTACCGTCGCCACAATCGCCACTGCCGCCAGGGTATATTGCTGCTGGGTTCCCTTCCGCTTCTCCCTCAGGGCGGTTTCCTTCTGGGATGTCTTGGCGAAGAATTCGTCTACGCTCCGGCTCCCCATGGCGCCCATTTCGCCACGCATAACGTCATTGATCCGACCGCCTCGCAGATAGTAGTCCAGCCACCACCCGCGCCGGGTGTCGTTCGGCCCCACGGTCGCCCCCAGCCGGGGAATCGACGTGATCCCGCTCATCAGCAACCGAGCCGCCTCATCCTCGTTAACCCCCAGATGCTCGTACCGATTGGCCATGTCGCGGATTTCATGGGCATGCTCCGCCTTGTACTGGTTGAAGGCCCGGGCGGCATACTCGTTCTCGCGCTGGATTCGCTGACGCTCCTCCTCGGCCCGCCTCAAGGCCTCCTCGTATTCCCGGCGTTGCCGCTCGATTTCACGGAGCTGGTCATACTGCCTGAAGATCCATTCCCCGATACGCTCATCCAGCGCGCCATGACTCCACCGGTACAACCCGTAGGGGTCCGAGAACAGCAGCGGATTGTTCCCGGCATAGGCATACAGGTTCATGCCATCGGCATAGCCTGCCGGGTCCGCCTGGAGGAAGCGGCCCAACTCGGCCGAGTAGGCCCGGTTCCGGTTGTGCATGAGCCCGGTTTCCGCATCCCACTGCCGCCCGGCAAAGGTCCATATATTCCCGGTCAGACTACCCGTCAGGGGATTGCCGTAACCATCCATGACTTCCATCTGACCAAACAGGGAATAGCGATACCGCTCCACCGGCTGCCCGGCTGCATCGGTCATGACCGCAATATTGGCGCGCCAGTCCCGCAGGTAATAGAGCGGTATCCCCGCCCGCAGGAACACCACCGGCGTGTCGAGGGTTTCCCCGTAAATGGTGATGCGCCCCCAGCCCCCGCCAACAGAGACATCGATCAGGCTCTCGCCATCGTAGTAATAGGCGGTGTGGACGCCCCCGGCATCCTTGGCAACGCGCCGGTTTCTTCCATCATAGCTGTATCCGGCAAGCGTCACGCCATTCGACTTGACCTCAATCAGGCGCCCCAGGAAGTCATAGGAAAACTCCCGTCCACCCCAGTTGGTAAGACTCCCGTTGACATCATACTGGAGCGCCTGGGCTCCGATCCGGCTGTATTGGTTTCCCTGATTAACGTCCCGGGTCACCGCGCCCTGCGCCGGATTGGAATGGCACAGCCAGTTCCCCATGGCGTCATACCGGAGGGTTTCCCGGAAAAGCGCCGTCATATTCTTCTGGGCCGTCACACGGTTCAGGGCGTCATACTGGAAAATCGCACCCTCGTCTGCGCTCTCGGAACAGTGCGTCACATTCCCGCCTGGATCCCGGGCAAGGGTTGCGCTGAAATCACACCGGGCACCCTGCTGGACCAGCGTGCGAAGCCGGTCACGGGAATCCAGCCCGTGCGTTTCCACCACACCGCTGCCATAGGTAATGGCCTGAATCCTTGAATTCGGGGTATAGGCATAGGCGGCATAGGTCACGGTGCCAGCCTCATTCTGCAATGCCGCCAACTGCCCCTTGGCATTGAACGCCCGCTTCAGGACGAACCCGGAGGGATAAGTCAGCCGCGTGGCATGGCCGGCGGCATCAAATACCCGCTCAATCCGGCGCCCATCCTGCGCCTCGCCCGTCACACGGTTCAGGGCATCGTACTCATACGCCACCCGGTGATCGTCCCCTGCCCCGGGCTGGTTGTAATCCACCGCATGGGTCATGCGCGACAGGCCATCATAGGCAAATTGCTGCCGCACCGTTCCATCCACCCGCACCTCCACGACACGATCCAGCGAATCATACCCATTCGACACCACGGTTCCGTCCGGCCTGACAACGCCCTCCAGCCGATTGCCCTGCCCGTAAACCCAGCGGGTCGTGTGTCCCAACCCATCGGTGAGCGCCACCTTGTTGCCCAGCGCATCATAGGTGCTTAAAACCGGAACCGAATTGGCGTTCACCTTCCGAACCGGCCGGTTGGCGGCATCATGGAAGGTCGCCGTGCCCGCCTGTTCCGGGGTTCCTGCCGCGGCGAGACTGTTGGTCACATTCCCCACTGAATCATACGCCGTCTCGGACCGGATCCCCCGCCAGTCTGCCTGGACGACCACGCGATCCAGCACATCATAATCCGTCGTGGCCGCATCGGCACCATCCCGAACCCGGATCATCCGGCCCCAGCGGTCAAACTCACTGCGCACCGTCCGCCCGCTGGGATACACCGCCGCCACCACATGCCCGCGGTTGTCATATTCCGTCCGGCTTGTATTCCCCAGGGCATCGGTGCCGGAAACCGGGCGGGACAGGGCATCATAAGACTGGTAGGTCCAATGATTGAGAGCGTCTTTGTGCCCAACCGCCAGTCCCCGGGAATCATAGTCCGTTTCCTCAACCGCCTCGACTGCGGTTCCCTTGGCGGCACCCTGCCGCACCATCAACCCGCGGGCGTCATACCCAAACTCGCCGACTACCCCCAGGGCATTCCGGTTACTCACCAGGTTGTCCGCAGCATCATAAAACGACCACATCTTTTGTTCGTCAGCTGTCCCAACCGCCTCGACCAGACACTGGACGCGCCCAAGGGCATCATACATGGTGACCCGTGCCACTCCCCGCGCATTGACCGTGCGAACCACCTGCCCGGCTAAATTATATTCCATGCGGGTTTGATTCCCCGCCGCATCCGTCACATTGGTGACCTCACCAAAGGCGTCATAATCAAACCGGGACACATTCCCGAGCGCATCGGTGGCGGCCGCCACGGCACCCAGGGCGTTGATTTCATTGGAGGTAGTGTGGTGATTGGCATCCGTCACGGTGAGCGGCCGGTTATTCCCGTCATACGTCATCGCCGTTTCATTCCCCAGCGCGTCCACTTTCCGGATCAGGTTTCCTTCCTCGTCATAATACAAGCGGGTCACGTTCCCGCTCATTTCTGCGGCAAGCGAGGCCAGACGGTCGCGATCAGCGGTAGTGAGCACGCCGTCACCGTCAAGATCGCGGGCAAGGGATCCGATGGACGCGCCGAAGGTTGAGGAGGCCGTGCTGACTGGCAAACCATCGCCATCGGGATCGGCGCCAAGAAGATAGAGCTCCTGAAGTTCGCTGGCGCGAAGCGACCGCGAATAGAGGCGGATATCGTCAAGGCCTTCTGCAAACCAATCATTGGTCAGGCTGGCATTGAAACCAATACCCAAGGGTACGGCAACAGACGGAAGCAGGACGGATCGGTTGGTTTCGGAAACAATGGATCCATTAACCGAGAGGGCTATATTGCTTTCCCCCACCACGACACCCAGATGAGTCCAGGCGGAGGCCGGGATTGTCGAGGTGGAAACCAGGGTGACCGGGACCGCTCCCGGAATGCGCAATTCCGGATGCCGCTGATTCAGCACCAGGCTGAAGGCGCCTTCCCGCGCCACAATGACCTGCACCGGATTGGTGACAGCCGCTTCCTGGCACACCCAGGCGGTCAGGGACATATTGGCGGCTATCACCGGCAGGCCGGAAATAACAACTCCATTGGTCAGCCCGTCGAACTCCAGCGCGCGACCCATGGGCCCCGGGATGCCGGAAGGGCGACCGGTACCGACCCAGTTGCCATCATGCCCGTTCCCCGAACTATCAACGATGCCTGTCCCGTTGGTCTCATCAAACCGGTACCAGGCGACCAGACCCTGCCCCAATGTCATCTCACCCGGATTGAGTCCGGCGGCAGCTTCCATTCCATCCGTGAGCCCGTCACCATCGGTATCATCCCGCAGGGGATCACAGCCGTAATCGAACTCGCCATCGGCATATCCATCCCCGTCCTGATCAACCCCCGCCGGGAAAAGACCAAGGGGCATGACACCGCCGTGGCCATCCACGAGTCCGTCCTGGTCCGTATCAGGATCAAGCGGATCCAGTCCGGCGTGGTACTCTTCCAGATGGGTCAAGCCGTCGAGATCGGGATCGGCTAACGAATCTGCCAGGTCCGGATTGAGACCGAACGCCAACTCCCAGCTATTGGGCAGCCCGTCGCCATCATTATCAAGACCGGAGGGCTCGTTGGTGCTGACCACGAGATTGTCGAGATAGGCTGACGAAAACGCCGGCCCTCCAACCCTGAACTCTGAGAATTCTGAAACCGGATTGGCAAAGGGAAGACCCTCCGCTACCCTGGTCCCATCCAGCCAGATCGCCCACCGTCGCGCCCCGTAATCCTGCCGGACCGTTAGCCGGATCCACTGCGAAGTAGACACCGGCGAATGTTGTGCTAAAGCGTACCAGTATTGATGATTCTGATCATTGACACAGACAGAAAGATGGCCTCCCGCATCGAAAAAGAATGCCGAGGCGGAATTGGAATGGATCACGGGCGGATCCTCCTGAAGGCGGGGCACGGGTCTGGCTTGGACATCCAACCAGACGACGGACGCCCCGGTGGCGGCCACCCCATGGGAAACGCTGGAGGTTGCCGCGACTTTCAGTGCCTGGCCCCCGTTCCAGACCACCTGGGTTTGAACCAGCACCGATCCCCCGCCCGTTGCCACCCAGCCCCGCTGTCCACCCAGCGCACCATTCGTCACCCCTGGCACCTCAAACCCCTCCTCGAAGGGAAGCCGGAAATAACTGTTCGAGAGGACCGCCGAGGCACCCATCAGGTATTCGGCCTGATCTCCCATGCCATCCTCATCACTGTCGGCCACCCGGGGATCCGTTCCAAGCAAGTACTCCTCCAGGTTGGAGAGACCATCGTGATCCGGATCAACCGACACCGCCGGATCGAAGGGATGATTCAAGCCATGGAGGACTTCCCAGTCATCCGGCATGCCGTCGCCATCGGAATCAATGTCGGGCGGCGGATTGGTTGAAACCGTGATGGCATCCAGAAGAGCGGTACGTGTTGGCGACCCTTTTGCCAGAAAGCCTGAATAGTCCAGTGCCGGCCTGGCAAAACACAACCCGGTCCCGAGTTGCTTCCCATCCAAGGCAAGACTCCATACCTGATTACTGAAGTCCTGGCAGGTGGTGAACCGAACCCAGGCATTCGTCGTGAGCGACAGATGATTGGTGAGGGATACCCAGTCATCGCCATCCCTGACCACCACGTGGCCGGCACCATTGACATAGAACCCGATCGTTGAAGCTTCGCTCAAGACCGGATTCACCGGGTCATTCCGGAACACGGGCACACACCTCAAATCGGTCCAGACCACCGGCTTCCCCAGGGTGGCAAGGGGATGGAGAATGGCAACATCGGAAGTCGCGCCGCCGAACTGCAGCGCCTGGACTCCCGAAAAAACACGATTCGTCCAAACCCGGGTCGAGTTGTTGGACGACACCACCGTCCATCCATTCTGCCCTGCAAGGCCGCCATTCGTGACCGCAGGCGATTCAAAGGACTCAGCAAACGGCAGGGCACGGAACGCCCCGGGATTCGTTGAAGAATACCCGCGGGCGAATTCGGCTCCATCGGACATGCCATCGCCATCGGTATCAGGAGTCTGCGGATCGAGTCCCAGGCGATATTCCTCGAGGTTGGAGAGACCATCATGGTCGGGATCAGACAAATCAGACGAACTCTCAGGATCCAAGCCATGGGTGAGTTCCCAGTCATTCGGCAGGCCATCACCCTCTGTGTCAATGTCACCCGGAGCATTTGTTGTCACCCGGATATCATCCAGGAAGGAGGAGGCGTGACCGCCTGATATGCGTAACCCCGTGAATTGAGTCAGGCCATGCACAAACTTCAAGCCGCGAACAAGGGGCACGCCCTCATAATACAGACTCCACACCTGATTGGAAAAGTCCTGCATGACCGTAACCCGGCACCAATTGGTGCCCACAATCACCGGCGCATTGGTCAGGGTGATCCAATTGGTGCCGCTCGCCACCACCGGATATCCGGCCGCATCGATGAAGAACGAAGCCGTTGTCGCCGGATGAAGCACCGGGCGGCTTGCGGCCAGACGCCGGACTGGAATCGCCCGGAAATCACTCCAGACCAGGCCGTCCTGGAAACCCCTGATCGCCTGCGAGAGAACGCCCTGCCCGCTCATATCCGGCATGAGTTGCAACGCCTGGCTGCCTTCGGTGTGATTGTCTGATTGAACAACAGCCCAATTGGTTAAACTCGCCTGCCAGCGGTTCTGCCCGCGCAGTTCGCCCAGGGCGATGCCCGGCATTTCAAACGGATCAAGGAAAGGGAGGGGCGCCGTCACAGTGAAATCAGCCTGGGTAGGCGAGGTTCCCAGCGCCAATTCGACGCCATCATTCCAGCCATCATGATCGGTGTCTGGACTCTTCGGATCGAGCCCCAGTTGGTATTCCTGAAGATTGGTGAGACCATCGTGGTCACAATCGGAATCGGCCGGATCATAAGGATCGAGGCCGAGCGTCCTTTCCCAGTCATCGGGCAAGCCGTCGCCATCAGAGTCCGGGACAAGGCCGGGCGGGGCATTCGTGGTGACAGCGATCTGGTCCAGCAACGTGTCCGAGTAACGGGCGCCGGCAAACCGGATTCCGGCCAACTCGTGAACGTCTGCAGCGAACGGAAGCCCCGCCATGATATTCGTGCCGTTCAGCCAGAGGCCCCAGCGCTGGCTGAGGTAATCCTGTTGAAGCGTGAAGCGCGCCGCTACGCCCGCCTGGAGCAGCGGTGCGTTGGTCAAGGTTACCCATTCACCCGGGAGCCAGCTACGGTCAAACACCACCACCTGGCCAAGACGGTTGACGTAAAAGGCCGAGCCGCACCCTGTCGCGCTTCCCTCAGGAGCGGAAGCCAGGCGCCATACCGGAACACACAGGTAGTCAATCCACACCGCCCCCGCCCCGTGGGTCGCCAGCGGATGGGAAATCGCAGGGCCCTCATTGGTCGTTGCCCTCAGGCACAGGGACTGTATTCCGGCAATCACCGGAGCACCGACCACCTGTGCCACAGCGCCGGTCCCCTGTCGCCAGCGGCCCTGTCCAGCGAGCATCCCATTGGTGACACCGGGCCGCTCAAATGATTCAACAAAGGGAAGCCTCGCCAATGAATCCGTGTTCGTCGGCGAGAACCCGTTGATCATCTCAGCGCCATCCCCCATCCCATCCCCGTCGGAATCCCCGTTTCCGGGGTTGGAGCCGATCGCAAGTTCATCCGCCAGGGACAACCCGTCATCATCCGCATCCGCCTTCCCATCCAGCGGGCAATCAGGATCCAGCCCCAGATCACGTTCCAGCCAATCGGGAATCCCCTCTCCATCCGAATCAATCTCAACTGGTTCCAGGGTAAAACTGAACACCTGCTTGGCCTGCCCGATATTCACCGGGGAAAAATCATTCGTCTCCCCGGACGCCCAGGGATACCCCGCGACCACTCCTTCCGTAATCAGGCGAGCAAGGATGGCAACGCTCGCCTGCTTCATCTGGCCGATATTGACAGGCGTTTGCGGGTTTTCGACCGGCATCGCAACCGACACGCGAACTTCATTCCCGGCGCCTCCCGGCAATTTCGCCTCCAATTCACGGCAGGCGTTGGTGGCCAGCCACCTGATCTGCCCCTGGAGCACCGGGGCATAGTCATTGGGAACCCCATTGGTCACCACGACATCGCGGGTAATCCACCAATCCGGCCCCGCAGACGCGGAACACACTGTCACCACACATGAGCTGAACAAAACCAGGCGGCGGATGAACTGTTTAGACATCATGGAAGCTCCTTTTCCATGGCGGCGACATCGGACGCATCCACCCGGCCATCCTTGTTGATATCCGCACGCCCCAGAATGTCCGGCGACACCAAGGGCATCGTCCGGTTGATTTCAACCACCCTGCCCAGGGCGTCATAGGCCGTCAGGATCGCGCGGCCATCATCATCAATAACCGCCGTCCGGTTTCCATTCGGATCATACTGGTAGCGGGTTCTTTCCCCGGCCGCATTCAGTGACTCAATTTCACGCCCGCACAGGTCATAGGTCTTCCGGGTGCAATATCCCGCCGGATCGGTAACGGCAACAGGCTCTCCGAAAACATTGAAGTCCGTGGTGTTACGGTTCCCCAGGGGATCCACCTCCCCTGTCTTCCGCCCGGACGCATCAAACTCCGTCCGCCAGACTTTTCCCCGGTAGTCCACCATCGTTATTGGCTGGTTACGCGAGTTGAATTGCGCGCTTTTTGACCGGAGCAGGCTACCGGTAGCGCTGAAAACCGAGACGGTGGTGATATTTCCGTTGGCGTCATGGGAAAAGACCGTGCGGAGTCCCATCGCATCAGTTTCGTCATGACGCCGTCCGAGAAGATCATAGCCAAAGGATCGGCCTCTGCTTTCCCCGCCGGGCACAAAATCTACCTGGTTGGTCAGCTGACCCGCGGCATCATACCGGTATAGCGTGTGAAGTCCGCCTGCCCCGATTCCCTCGACCTTCCGCCCCAGTGCGTCATACCGGTTACTGGTCGCGTTCCCCCCTGTATCGCACAGGGATATCAACCGGCCTTCCGGATCATAGCCATGCCGGGTCGAATCCCCGCGACGGTTTGTGGTTCTCACAATGCGCCCTACCGCATCATAGTCCACCCGGGAAACCTGGCCCAGGGCGTCCGTTGTACGCACCAGCCGGTTCAGGACATCATACTCCATCCGGGTCGTATATCCCCGCCCATCGGTGAGGCTGGTTTTGTTTCCATTGGCATCGTATTCAGACACGATGGCGTGACCAGCCGGGTCGGTTTCCCGAATGATGCGCCCCATCCGGTCATAGTCCGTCCGGGATCGTCGGGCGTCCGGGGATCCCGCGCCATCCGTCTTGCAATTCACCCGTCCAAAACGGTCATACCCGAAGGTTGTCACCCGCCCCAGGGGAAATGCTTCCCGGATTTTATTTCCAGCCGCATCATACCCGAAGGACACCGTATTCGACGCGGGATCGGTCACGGATGTAACCCGTCCCAGGGTGTCATACTGACAGGATATGGCGAAACCACACTTGTCGGTCGTCGTGAGGACATTGCCTGCGGCGTCATAGGTTTTCCAGGTTGAATACCCAAGCGCATCCACCACGGCCAGCGGCCGCCCTGCCGGATCGTATGAAAAAGTTGAGCGGCACCCGTTTTTTCCAACACTCTCACTGACACGGCCAGCCGGGTCGTAACTCATCGTCTCTGTCCCGCCCAGGGGGTCGATGGTGGAGGTCAGTCGTCCCAACTGGTCATACTCATATCGGGTAATGAATCCCAGGGCATCCATCGAACTCCGCTTAAGGTCATAGGCATCAAACTCATGCCGGGTGATGCCGCCAAGTGCGTCCGTGATGGAGGTGATATTGCCGCGTTCATCATACCTCGTCAGTGTCTGGCCGCCCAAGGCATCCCGCACCACGATCTGACGATCGAGCACATCATAACCAAAGCCCGTTACTTCCCCGCGCCCATCCGTTCGGGAAATCAGGTTCCCGGCGGCATCATACGACTGCCGGACCTCACTCCCATCCGGAAACCGGGAACATACCGGACGACCCAGCGCATCGAAGCCGGTGGCCTGGATCTGTGCGTCCGGACACCCCGCACCCGCCATCCGGTTGGTGACGCGTCCGGCGGCATCATAGGCATAGACAACCACCAGCCCACGCGGATCCGTTTCGCGGATCTTGTTGTCATTCGCATCATACTCCCAATCCGAGCGATTTCCCTGGGCATCCGCAAGGCTGGTCAACCGCCCATACACATCATAGCGCGAGCTGGATATGCCGCCCAACTTGTCAGTTACACGGCACGGATTCCCGCGCCCATCCAGTTCCTGGCGGATGGTATATCCCAGCTCATCAACCGTATTGGTAACCCGTCCCAACGCATCGAAACAAAAGGTTTTCACGAAACCTGATTTGTTGGTTTCGGCAACAATATTACCCTCGGGATCATACCGCCGTCCCGAAAAAGCACCCAGCGGATCCGTCTCTCGAACAAGCCTTCCCAGCGGATCATAGGTGCAGGCCGTCACCCGCGCATCCACCAGCCCGACGCCAACGGTCTTCCTAATGGGCTGCCCCGCCGCATCCCGCACATATTCCGTGACAGCCCCGAGCCCCTCTCCCTCACGAATCTTATTTCCCGCCCGGTCATAACTCATCCAGTGGACTGTCCCCGCCGGATTTTTCGATGACACCCTACGCCTGTACCGGTCATACGTTGATTCCGTCCGATGGCCCAGGGGATCGGTTTCGCCAATCCTTAGCCCCCGGGCATCATAGTCATACCGATTCGTGGCCAGAACACCGCCGACCCCGGAAACCTCAAGGACCAACCGGTCCGCAGGATCGTAGGCCGACACAAGACAACTCACCCGTTCACCGGCCGCATCAAGCAGGGTGCTGTTCGTCAGGTTCCCGTTGGCATCATACTCCACCACCTTGACGTGCCCGAGGGGATCTGTTTCGCGAACAATGTTCCCGGACAAATCATAGGCAGTCCCATACTGGCGGGCATCCACCCGCCCTGCACCCATGGTTTTGTTGGTCACCCGATTCAAGGAATCATAGGCATAGCTGACTGTCAGCGGGAGAGGGACTTCCCCTGCCGGACATCCGGGATAACCCGCGACGGACAAGGTCTCGGTAATTTTATTCCCGTTTGCGTCATAGGTGGTCGCCACCCGGTTACCGCCCTTGTCTGTTGCCGAGACCGGATTATTGTTGCCGTCATAGGCGATGGTGGATGACTCCCCGCGCCGGTCAAATGTAGCGAGGACATTTCCCCGTTCATCATGAAGAAATTCCTGCGAATGCCCAAGGGCATCCACAATCCTGACGACATTCCCCTCCTGGTCATAATCCGTGAAAGTCTGGAAGCCGCGCTTGTCCGTGTGGCACACCTGACGCCCATACCCGTCATAGTCCGTTCGCTCAACGCCCCCCAATGGATCCACGGACTCCACCGGAAACCCGCGTCCATCATACCGGTTTGTGGATACCGTCTCCTCAACGGTCCCCTCAGCCTGGATTATGCGGATCACCCTCCCGTTATGGTCATAGTCAAACCGGGTTTTCACACCGGCCTCATCAATCTCGCCGATTTTCCACCCCGCCTGATTATAACTCGCATGTCGGCTTCCCCCGGCGGGATCGGTAATCCGGATACAGTTCTGGAACGAGTCGTAATCATAGGTGGTCTCATTCCCGCGCCGATTACGCGCCTTGACCCTGTTCAGCCCTCGGCTGTCATACTGGAAGGTTTCAGAATGCCCGGCCCCGTCCATCGTGCCCAGGGTGTTTCCATAGCCGTCATAGGTCCGGGTCGAGGATCCTCCGAGCGCATCGGTAGTTTTAATGAGCTGGCCCCGGCCATCATACTCCATGGTCGTGACTTGACCCAGGGCATCAACCGTCAGGACAGGCTTATTGAATACCGGGTCATACTCATACCTCCGGATATTACCCTCCCCGTCGGTCCAGGTTATGAGATTGCCCCGGTCATCATAGGCGAACTGATGCGATACCCCGCCCCTTTCCGTGGCAACGATATTGTGGGACAAGTCATAAAAGTAAAACGCGTCGGAGGAATCACGCCCCGGATCAAAATGACGGTACCGCACTTCCAATTGAAACGCGTCGATCCATACATCAGGTGAAAACACCGAGCCGGATGGCAAGGATATCCTCGCTGTCACATTGCTGATGTCCGCCCAGGTCCAGCGGCTTTTGTCGGCCGTGATGTTGAGCGCAATCCAGTCGGTATTGGTGGAAATCCAGTTGGTTGAACACATTCCCATGCCCGAAAGACAAACCGGCTTCACCGCGTTGCCGCGCACGGACAGGATAACCTTGACGATATCGTTGCTTATGCCCGGAACATTGAATCCCCATCCTGTCGCTGTCAGAGGGCTGTTTGTGGTGAGACCGGGATTATGCGCCATCAACTCGTCACTGGCACCGAGGGAGTATTCAATATATCCCCAGGCTGACGTTGCCGGAGTCTGAACCGAGGACGGAGCATGTCCGGCCAAAAGATTGACCCCGTCCGTATCCTGATAGATCAGCTCCCCCTCGCGGATATAGACCTGGCTCACATCATTGGAGGCATTGTATACCACGCCCTGAATGCTCCCTGAACCGGGGATACTGGAGTAGGTGGTGCCCTTCAAATACAGGTATCGCACATCATTGCTCACCCCTCCGGTCAATTCGCCATCCCGGTAGGATTGAACGCGATCCACCATGCTGTTGCTCGGGTAATATGAGGCGCTAATGGAATGACCCTCCGCATCCGTCCTGCCAACCAGATTATGCTGGAGTTCACCCGTGGCCTGATTCTTGTCGTAGGCGTACTGCGTAACCGTCCCGAGAACATTGGTCACGGCAACAAGGTCATCACCTTCATAGGCATAACCCGCTGAACGTCCGTGATGATCCACCACCCGGCTCACCTTCGCATCAGCCTGTTCGTTTTCATACCGCAGGGTCAGGACCTGGTCCAGGGAATCGCTGATGTGGGCAAGTCGCCCCATGCCGTCGTAATGAAAGAATAGGGTGTTCCCGTTGGCATCAACCTTCCTGCGCAGCTTTCCATCCAACCCGAACACAACCCGGGTCAGGTTCTTGTTGAGGATGTGATATTCACTATTGGTCTTGATCAACTCAAACGTGGTGCCCGGCAAATACTTGAATTCACCGCTGGCATTGCGGGTATAGGTGACTCCCAGATGAAAGGTATCCACCAGCACATCCATCGTGGTGTTCTGCAAATAGGATCCGAGCTCCAGCCGGGCTTGGACCGCATTGATATCATCCCAGGTCCAGTAGGGGCGATCCGAAGTGATGTCCACATAGTCAAAGTCGTAGGCACGGTGCCCCCAGGTCACGGAATTGGATCCCCCGGCGGACAGCTTCAGGCTAACTCCGTACTGCGGGTGATCGAAGTCATAGGCCGTCGCCCCGATGCTCGTCAGATCAACCTGGATAATCGTGGAAGGTCCGTCCGGTTCCTTGAAATTCCAGCCTCCTGCCACCAGCGGCTGGAGGGACCCGATGGCGCCATAGAAATGTGCCACGTTGGCATATCCTCCGCTCGCGTCCGGAACACCCGTCGCCTTCTTGCCCTGACCCCATGAGGAGGAACTGGTGCAGACACGCGCATAAACCCCGGTGAAGGACAAGTCGGGATAAATGGGAAGGACGTTGTCGGCGGTAACATAGTTGATCACCCAGTCCCCGGGAAACTCCAGGCGCTCGGCATGGTTCCACGCCCAGCCGTAACCAAACAGTCCCATCCCCTCGCGGCGGCTCCGGTAGTTGCGCGACACATCCAGCAGCATCCCCCGCGACTTGAGCGCCAGATCCGGGGCCTCGCGCTGGATCCACTCGCCCGTTGCCATATCAACCGGGATATCACGGAACCTCTTGATCGCCACCGAGGAGGGTGCCGCCTGCGGGGCGGAGAAGCTGGGAACGGGAAGGAGGAGCAGTCCCAGGGCTAGACTAAAAAAGAGGTTCCGCATCAGTTCCCACCTGTTGCCCGGTTTGTATACGGCCCCATGGAAAGATCGCCCTGCGGCGGAAGATTCTGGATGACGGCGCTCTGGATGATCGCCTGGCCGGCAACCGTGACATTGGTCAATGACAGGGTGCCACTGGTCAGCTGGCCCTGGACGGAAAGATTGGTCTTCACCGTCAGATTCCCATCCACCGTCAATTCCCCCGCCAGCGAGGCGGCCGCCCAGCCCCCACACACAACAATCATCAGCCATTTACTTGTTAACCAATAACCATTACTTTCTCTTCTCATATCATCCTCCCTCTCATGGACAGACCACCACATTCCCCACGGGGCGGATCACAACATCCCGACCCTCCAGATACAGCATCGGCTCGTGGAAGGGAGTCCCTCCCGCCAGTTCAATCACATCGCCTGAATAGGAAACGGCATGGATCGCACCAAGACTCCGCTTGGGCCCGTGTCCGTCGACTGGTACGGCCGATAATCCATCGAGGGAGTCATAGCCCGCGCCGGAGTCGGCATAAAGAGTCATGGGGCCACTTGAGCCTGACGCCGGATCGGTGCCCCGGTTAATCTCCGCACCATCGGGATACCCATCCTGGTCGGTATCAGGATCAGAGGGATCAGTGTGGTACACGAACGCCTCGCGGGCATCGGGCAATCCATCCCGATCTGTATCAACCCCGGCATTGCCAATCATGTAGAACCGGCTCGGCGTTCCCGCCGCCCCGGAATCAGTCCAGTAAAGCGTGTTGGTGCCAGCCGTGTCCAAATTCCCCGAAAGAAGGCGCCACCCGCCTGCCAGAAGATTTGTGCATGCCAGAACATCGAGGGGACCAGCCAAGGATCCGGGATTCTCAATGCGGAGCACCGTTCCGGAGGGAGTACTTGAAACCGATTTAATGACAAGGTCGGATCCAGCGGCGGAAAGGCTTAGCGCCAACCCCGGCGCCGCCAATAAACCAGCGATCGATATTTTTCCCTTCATTTAGGCACCAATCCTTCTTAACAATAGATTGGTGTATTACTAGCTAGCGGATAGCATCGCAAGTGTTTATTTTTAGCTAGTTGATTGTCTCGGGCTAAAGAGACAGTCTTCCTTTTCGCTGCAAAATCATGAATTGCTAGCAAATATTGAATATATGAATTGAACCGGACGCCTAACCCGGAACTGAATCGCAGTTAGAAAAAGATTAGCATTTGGCAGGACACGCTACTCAAGGCCGAGGTTTTCGAGTGACCGGACGAAGGAGATTTGTCGGCGCCCGTCCCCGGAGTTTGGTCCCCGGGATTAGGCACACCTCGCCACACGTCTACCGCTCCTGCGACACCGCATCCTTC
>JBAXRC010000009.1:0-14952 GCA_037131415.1 bacterium
CTGCCGTGTTTTACTTATTCGGCTTCGCAAACGGAATACCGACCATCGCGAGCAGTTCACGCGCCCGCGCGTCCGTTGACGCCGATGTGACAATTGTCACGTTCATTCCCTGCACCTTCTTGACACTGTCCGGATCAATTTCCGGGAAAATAGTCTGCTCCTGCAGACCGAAGGTGTAACTCCCCCGCCCGTCAAATCCCCTGATCGGCAATCCACGGAAATCGCGGATGCGAGGCAGGGCAGCGTGAATCAGGCGTTCCAGAAAATCATACATCCGCTCGCCGCGAAGGGTCACCTTCGCACCCACGGGCATACCCTGGCGCAACTTGAAGTTCGAAATACTCTTGCGGGCCTTAGTGATCACAGCCTTCTGCCCCGTGATCCTGCCCAAGTCTTCCGAGATCTGCTTGATCTGGTCTTTGTCCATGGAGGAATTAAACCCCATATTGAGGGTGACCTTCAGGAGACGCGGAACGTCCATGACGTTCTTACATCCCAGCGATTTCATCAATGCCGGAACGATTTCTGTTTTATATTTTTCCTTAAGTACCATATCTCACCTTACGCCTCGAAGGCATGCCCGCATTTTTTACATTTGCGAACTCGCTTGTCACCCTCGGTCACGCGCTTCACACGGACCGCTTTCTTGCACTGAGGGCAGTAGAGCATGAGGTTCGCCATCGCAATAGAGGATTCCTTCTTGATGATGCCGCCCTTAGGATTGTCTTGAGACTTCCGAAGATGCTTCGTCACCAGATTGAGACCTTCCACCACGGCACGGCGCTTCTCTACGATCACTTGAAGCACTTTACCCTGCTTGCCTTTGTCACGGCCGCGAACGGCCACCACGATATCGTTTCGCCGGATATTCATACTTTCCTTTTCCTACAAAACCTCTGGGGCCAACGAGACGATCTTCATGTAGTTCTTGTCCCGAAGCTCGCGGGCCACCGGGCCGAAAATTCGCGTCCCGAGCGGGTTGAGCTTCTCGTCCACGAGCACCACCGCGTTCGTGTCAAACCGGACGGCCGAACCGTCAGGACGGTGAATCGGCTGCTTGGTCCGCACAATGATCGCGCGGCACACTTGGCCTTTTTTCACCATTCCCGTCGGCTGGGCTTCTTTCACCGCCACGCGAATGAGGTCGCCGATGTGGGCATACGTCTTGCGCTGCCCGATCAGACGGAAACATCGCACGCTGCGCGCGCCGGTGTTGTCCGCCACATCAAGATTTGTTTCTTCCTGAATCATGGTCGATATTCCCGCTTACTGGCGTTTCGCCGTTTCCAAGACCTCAACCAGGCGCCACCGCTTGAGCTTGCTTAATGGACGCGATTCAACGATCTTCACGCGATCGCCGACCTTGGCTGCGCTATCCTCGTCATGCGCATAGTATTTTTTCAACTGACGGATTTCCTTGCCGTACAGAGGATGTCGCGTTTTTCGCTCAACCCGCACCACGATGGTCTTCTGCATCGCAGCGCTCACGACCACGCCTGTACGTTCCTTTCGAAGTCCCCGCTTGGTTTCAGTGTCTGCCATAATTCTCAACCTTGCTGGCGACGCCGCTCGGACATCACGGTCTGTGCGCGGGCAATATCCCGCCGCAAACCGCGAATCCGTGACGGCTGCTCGATCTGGCTCGCCGATTTACGAATGTTCAACGTGCGCAACTCTTTCTCCATGTCGGAGTTCTGTTGCACAAGTTCCTCTTTGTTCAGCTCTCTCAGTTTAGCGGCCTTCATGGCGTCCGCACCCCTGTCCTTTTGGCACCTGTTACTGGTGCCGTTTCACAAACATCGTCCGAATCGGCAACTTCGCCGCCGCGAGACGAAATGACTCCCGTGCCAGCTGCTCGGTAACACCGTCCACCTCGAACAGCATCGCCCCGGGCCGAATTACCGCTACCCAACAGTCCAGCGGACCCTTGCCCTTGCCGGATCGCGTTTCAAGCGGTTTCTTGCTGATCGGCCTGTCCGGGAAAATCCGTAGCCAAACCTTGCCGCGCCGTTTCATGTTGCGATTCATTGCAACACGGCACGCCTCGATCTGGGTCGCCTTGACCCATGCTCGTTCCAAGGCCTTCAAACCATACTCTCCAAAGGCAAGCGTATTCCCCGTCTGAGCATCTCCACTCCGGGATCCGCGATGCACCGACCGGTGCTTCACTCGTTTAGGCATAAGCGGCATTGGATCGTCCCCTTACTGCCTTTTCAGGCTCTTCCTTTTCCTTGCAAATCCAAACTTTGACGCCGATCTTTCCAGCGGTAGTCTTCGCTTCAGCGAATCCGTAGTCAATGTTCGCACGAAGCGTATGCAGGGGAATCGTTCCCTCCTTATACCACTCCACGCGAGCCAGCTCGGAACCACCCAGTCGCCCCGCACATTTGATACGGATTCCCTTGACGCCAAGCTCCATACCCATCTTGATCGCGCGCTTCATGGCGCGGCGGAATGAAACCCGCCGTTCCATCTGAAGGGCAACGCTCTCGGCCACCAGTTGCGCATTGGTGTCCGGACTCCGAATCTCCCTGATCTCCAGATAGATTTCCTTGCCCGTCAACTTGGCGATTTCCTCGCGAATACGATCAAGATCCTGCCCCTTGCGGCCAATCACGATACCCGGCCGAGCCGTGCAAATCGTGCAACGCACCCGGTTCGCATACCGCTCAATAATGATATCCGCCACCGCCGCAGCATCCAGGCGCTTCTTGATGAGATCACGGATCTTTAGATCCTCCATCAGCAAGGTGCCGCAGGTCCTTTTATCGGCAAACCAGCGGGACTTCCAAGCCTTGCTGACCGCAATCCTCAGTCCAATCGGATTGATTTTTTGTCCCAAAACAATTCTCCTTTCGCGTCATCCCGGCTTCCGCCGGTCACTTCCCGTCCGACAAAATGATCGTGATATGGCTGGTCCGTTTCCGGATCCTGCTCACCATGCCGCGCGACCGCGCCCAAAAGCGCTTCATCGCCGGCCCTTCGCCGATCGTCGCCTCTTTGACCCTCAAGTCATCCGCCGAGAGCTTCGCGTTGTTTTCCGCATTCGCCACCGCAGACCGAATGGTCTTCTCCAGCTGCCGCGCCGCTTTGCGCTCGCTGAATTCAACCTTCTTGATCGCATCGGCCACCGGAAGACCCTGAATGGCCCTAGCCATATCCCGCGCTTTCCGCGGCGACAGGCGCACATATTTAGTCACTGCTTTGACTTCCATTGCCTCGCTCCTACTTCCTGGAGCCGGTCACCACAATCGCCCGGTCCCCGACTCTGGGAAATGCCAAACCTGCATTCTGGAGAACAGCTCCAGAAACTGCCATCCGCACTTCCACCACACGTACCGTGGCCATGGCTCTGTCCCCTTGAATCACAGCGAACTGCAATCCCGGCACTATGCCGTCCCGCCGTCCACCATCGAGAACCACCATGCCCAGCTCTTTGTTTACATCCAAAATCTTGTACTTTTTATCCCTCAACAACTCGGCTTCCGAGAGCTTTTCACCGCCCCCGCCTGCCGCGTCGTTCGCCCGATTATCAAGCCGGGCGTTCAATCCATCCACTTCCGCCTTCGTCCGGGCCAGCGCTTCAGTCAGGTAATTAACCTGCCTCCTGAGAAGCGCGGAGTCATCCTCCGCCGCTACTGTTTCCAAGCCAGCCACAAGCAGGACTACTCCCGCAACGACCAGACTGCACAGGCTTCCCCGCATGCGACTACTTCAACGCCACCGTCTTGTCGGTATGAGTCCCGTGTTTTCGGAAAATACGCGTCGGCGCAAACTCGCCCAACCGGTGACTCACCATATGCTCCGTTATATACACCGGAACATGCTGCTTGCCGTTATGCACGGCAAGGGTGTGCCCGACAAATTCAGGCACAATCATGGATCGGCGCGACCACGTCTTGACAACGCGTTTCTCGCCAGCGCGGTTCATCTTCTCCACGCGATCCAGCAACTTCTCATCAACATACGGCCCTTTTTTTAGTGAACGGCCCATGGCTTATTTTCTCCGACTAACAATAAATTTGCTCGAGGTCTTCCGTCCCGCACGGGTCTTCTTGCCCTTTGTCAACTGACCCCACGGAGTCACAGGATGACCACCGCCGGACGTGCGACCTTCACCGCCACCCATCGGGTGGTCAACCGGGTTCATCGCCACACCGCGAACGGTAGGACGAATCCCCTTCCAACGCTTGCGCCCAGCCTTGCCCAGCTTAATGCTGTCATGTTCCAAATTCCCAACCTGACCGATGGTCGCCTGGCAATTAACACTGAACCGACGAATTTCACCGGACGGCAACTTGACATTGGCGTACAGCCCTTCTCGTGACATCAATTGGGCCGTCTGCCCCGCGCTCCGAACCATCTGCGCGCCGCATCCCGCCGTCATCTCAATGGCATGAATCGGGAGTCCGAGAGGAATCTTGGCGAGAGGCATCGCATTCCCGGTAACCGGCTCAGCCTCGGGACCCGACATCACTGTCGCGCCAACCATCAGACCAACCGGCGCAAGGATATACCGCTTCTCGCCGTCCTTGTAAGCTAACAATGCGATTCGAGCCGAACGGTTCGGATCATACTCAATCGCCTGAACCTTGGCGGGAATCCCCACCTTGTTCCGCTTGAAATCAATGATCCGGTAATGGTGCCGGTGACCACCGCCACGGTGGCGTATAGTAATGCGGCCCGCTGAATTCCGGCCGGCTTTCGTCTTTTGTGACTTCGTGAGCGAGCGTTCAGGCTTGCTTCGTGTAATCTCATCGAACGACGGCAACTGCGTATGTCGCAGACTCGGCGTCGTGGGTTTGTAGGTTTTAAGCGCCATGTCGTGTGTCCTATTCGAAATCTATCTTGTCGCCATCCTTCAACGTCACCACGGCACGTTTCCAGTCGGGCGTCTTGCCGAAATGGGCCGTGCGCTGACGGCGCTTCTTGCCGTCATAATTCATGGTGTTGACCTTAACCACCTTGACCTTGAAGAACTCTTCGATTGCCTTCTTGATCTCGAGCTTGTTGGCGGTGGGATCCACCTTGAAGAGGTACTTGTTCTGGCCGGCCAGAAGCGTACCCTTTTCAGTGATGTGCAGTCCGCGAACCGCTGAAAGTCCAGTCTTCATGATTTCCTCCCCGTCTCGCCCTCAATCCGCGCCTTCAGTAGATCCATCGCCGAGCGAGTTACCACCGTCACCGGATAACGAACCAGCTGAAAGGTGCTGACGTCGCGGGCCGCCACTGCCTCGACATTGGGCAGGTTACGGAACGCACAGAGTACATTCTTGTCGAGCTTATCAACCACAATCAGGGCCCCCTTGGCAAGACCCAACGCCTTGAGAAGAGCCGCGGCCGCCTTGGTTTTCGGTTCTGACACCGCAAGCTGATCAAGAACACGGAGGCGATCCTCGCGAATCAGGTCGCTGAATGCCCGGCGAAATGCCAGACGGGCAACCTTCGCGTTAACCCCTTTCGCATAGCTGCGCGGATGCGGACCATGAGCCACGCCACCGCCACGCCACACGGGAGACTGCCGGAAACCGGCACGGGCACGCCCAGTACCTTTCTGCTTCCACGGCTTCTTGTTGCTGCCAGCCACCGCCCCCTTACCGAGGGTGGAGGCCGTACCTGCACGAATGCCCGCCTGGTAGGCCACGATAACGTCCTGGACTGCCTGCTGGCCCCTGCTTGTCATCAACTCATCGGGAAAGTCAACTTTCGCCAACGAGGTACCCTTCATGTCATAGACAGAAAGCTTGCTCATTTACCCTGCCCCGCCTTCGTCTTCTTCAATGCCTTGCGTATCTCAACCAGCGCACCTGCCGGTCCGGGAACCGCCCCGTTAACCAGGAGCAGATTCTCGCCGGCGCGGAGCTGGACAACCTTTAAATTCTGGGTCGTAACCTGCACATTACCCATATGTCCCGGCATGTGCTTCCCCTTATGAACTCGCCCGGGGTACGAGCGGCAACCAATGGAACCGATACGGCGCTTTGAATGGCCACCGTGCGTCATCGGACCACCCGCCATACGGAACCGCCGGACAACACCCGCGAACCCCTGACCCTTGGTGACGCCAATCACGTCCACATATTCAACACCATCCAAGACCGATGCCGTAACGGCATCCCCTGTCTTCAGCGCCTCATCGGAACCCACCGCGAATTCGCGAAGAAACCGTTTCGGGGTCGTGTTTGCCGCCTTAAATTGACCGGCGTGAGGCTTGCTTGCGCGGGAGGCTTTCACCTCAACGAAGCCCAGCTTCAACGCATCATAGCCATCCTGGCTCTTCGTCTTTCGCTGGACGACCACGCATGGCCCGACTTCAATTACTGTGACCGGCGTCTGGCACCCTTCGGCGCCAAAAACACGGGTCATTCCAATTTTTCTTCCAAGTATCCCTTGCATGGTGACCTGCTTAAATCTTGATCGTTATATCCACACCGGCCGGCATGTTGAGCTTCTTCAGCTCATCCACGGTTCTAGCCGTCGGTTCCACAATGTCCAAAATCCGCTTATGAGTCCGGACCTCGAACTGTTCCATCGACTTCTTGTCGGCATGCACACTCCGGTTAACACTGTAACTTTCAATGCGCGTGGGCATCGGAATGGGACCCACCACGCGGGCTCCCGTCCTTTTTGCCGTCTCCACAATGTCAGACACAGACTGGTCCAACACCCGATAGTCGTAGGCCTTCAAACGTATACGTATGCGTTGCTTTTCCATCGTTCACTCACCGTTCCAGAAGTTGCTGTTGTATCGCCTCCGGCACCACGTCAAAACAGGCCGGTTCCATCGTGTAGCTCGCCCGCCCCCGAGTCAAAGACCGGATGGCGGTTGAGTACCCGAATAGTTCCGCCAGTGGAACCCGAGCATGGATTACCTGCACGGTTTCCTTCGCCACCATGTCCTGAACATGGCCGCGCCGGGCATTCACATCATTCAGCACATCACCCAGATGCTCCGCCGGAAGAATGATCTCCAGCGACATAATGGGCTCCAGGATTGCCGGTTTGGCCGCTTTCGCCGCCTCCCGCAATGCCATCACTCCCGCCGTCCGGAATGCCACTTCAGTGGATTCCTGCTCGCGGAAAGAACCGCCTGCCACAAGAACCCGGACATCCACCATGGGATAATTCGCCAGGATCCCCGTCATCAACCCGTCACGGATTCCACATTCTATCGATTCCCGGAACTCCGAGGGAATACGTGACGCAGGCACATTAAATTCAATATGGATCCCAACACCACGGGCGGCCGGCTCCATCTGTAATTCCACTTCAGCATACTGGCGCTGACCGGCAATCTCGCGGTCAAAACAGGACTTTCCTCGACCCGTAGCGGTCACCGTCTCGCGGTAGGCCACCATCGGACGCCCAGCATTAGCCTGAACCTTAAACTCGCGGAACATGCGGTCCTTCAAAATCTCCAGGTGAAGCTCGCCCATTCCGCTCAACAGCGTCTGGCCGGTGTCAGCATCAATGGAGACGACACAGGTGGGGTCTTCGGCGGACAGGGCAGCCAAAGCCTCAACAAGTTTTTCGCGATCCGCCTGCGACTTGGGCTCAACAGCCATTGAGATTACGGGTTCCGGGAAACGAATACGCTCAAGCTCAATGGGCATATTCTCGGCACAGAGCGTATCACCAGTGGTCACCTGCTTGAGCCCTAAAACGGCACCAATTTCCCCGGCATGAAGAACGTCGACTTCCTGTCTGTCATCAGCGTGCAGAAGCACAAGCTTCATAACCCGGTCACGTTTGCGGGTACGGGTATTGAAAAGGTTCTGCCCTTTCTTGACTTGTCCGGAGTATACTCGAATGAAGGCAAGACGCCCCATGTAGGGATCGTTCATCAACTTGAACACAAGCGCACTCGGGGCCGCAAAATCATCTGCCTCGCGGGTGATCACCTCGCGGGTCTTCGGATGCTCGCCCTGAACCGGCGGCACATCCAAGGGAGATGGCAGGAAATCCACCACGGCGTCAAGCAACTGCTGAACCCCCTTGTTTCGCAGCGACGAACCGCACAGCACCGGAGTGATCGTCTGGGCCACCGTGGCGCGGCGAAGCCCTGCGCGCAGAACTTCCGCAGGAATATCGGGATTCTCCAAGTAGGACTCAAGGATCTTCTCATCCCTCTCGGACAACACTTCAATCAGCACTGCACGCGCTTTCTCTGCCTCAATCCGGAGTTCATCTGGAATCGGTACTGATCGAACATCGGAACCCATGGAGGACTCATCATAAACAAAAGTCTCCATGGTCAAAAGATCGACAATCCCCTTGAAATTCTCTTCCGCTCCCCAGGGAATCTGGATCGGCACGGGCACGGCGCCAAGCCGCGTTCGGATCTGATCAACCACACCATTGAAATTAGCACCGATGCGGTCCATCTTATTCACAAAAGCGACCCGCGGAACATGATACCGATCCGCCTGATGCCAGACCGTCTCGGACTGGGGCTGAACTCCGCCAACACCGCAGAATACCACGACAGCGCCATCCAAAACCCGAAGGGAACGCTCCACCTCGACGGTGAAGTCAACATGTCCCGGGGTATCAATAAGATTAATCTGGTGGTCGCGCCAGAAACAAGTCGTCGCTGCACTCGTGATGGTAATCCCGCGTTCCTTCTCCTGCGGCATCCAATCCATCGTGGCAGTACCCTCATGGACCTCGCCCATCCGATGCACGCGGCCAGCATAAAACAGAATCCTTTCGCTCGTCGTCGTCTTGCCCGCGTCAATGTGGGCAATGATGCCGATGTTGCGTACAGCGACTAAGGGACGAACGCGATCAGCAGCCTCACGCTGCCGCTCCTGTCCCGAGTTACTGCCTTTTAAATTCTGTTCCAAGACCGTTTCCATTTTAATCCACAAACAAACAACTCCCGCCGCCCAGTCGGACGACGGGAATTGGCTAAAAAGCCTCTTTTACCAACGATAATGCGCGAATGCTTTGTTCGCCTGCGCCATCTTGTGCGTATCATCACGCTTCTTGATGGCGTTTCCCTGCTCGGCGTAGGCATCCAGAATCTCCTGGGCCAGCGCACGTCGCATCGGGACACCCTTACGGGTCTTCGCATATTGAATCAGCCACCGCATCGCCAGGGCTCCCTGACGCTCAGGCGTAACTTCTACCGGAACCTGATAGGTGGCGCCGCCAACCCGGCGCGACTTCACCTCCACTTTCGGCTTCACGTTATCAATCGCCCGAAGGATCACCTCAAGAGGATCGCCATCCGGATGCTTTTCCTGAATCACCTTCAGGGCATCGTAAACAATGTTTACCGATACCGATTTCTTTCCCACCTTCATAAGGTGGTTCACCAGCCGGCCGACCAGTTCGCTGTTATACTTCGGATCCGACTGGACCGCCCGCCGTACTGCTCTTCGTCTTCGTCCCATGATCTTGCGCCGTCCTACGCCTGCTTCGGTGTTTTGACGCCATACTTGGAACGGCCCCGGTGCCGTCCCTCCACGCCCAGTGTATCCAAAGTACCACGAACAATGTGATACCGCACACCAGGCAGGTCCTTTACGCGACCGCCCCGCACAAGCACAACACTGTGCTCCTGAAGATTGTGCCCTTCGCCCGGAATATAGGCGGTCACTTCCTCGCCATTCGTTAACCGGACACGCGCGACCTTGCGGAGCGCAGAGTTCGGCTTTTTCGGTGTCTGCGTCTTCACCGACAGACACACGCCGCGCCGCTGAGGACAATTCTTCAGCGCCGGCGACTTACTCTTATAACGGACCTGCTTGCGCCCGTTTTTCACCAATTGGTTGATCGTTGGCATAATTCTTCCCTTTTCAAACGCAAAGCGTGACAACTTGCCAGAACGCCTGTGTCCTTGTCAAGTCTTTATCCCAGTAACTCCTGGGCACGTTTCGTCGCTTCGCTCTCTTGACGGAACTCCTCCTCGGGAATCGGCTCCGCCAAAGGCACCAGCTTGATGTTCCGGAACATCGGGAAACCCGTCCCGCCCGGGATCAAGTGACCCATGATAACATTTTCCTTAAATCCGTAGAGCGTATCCACGCGTCCCAGAGTCGCCGCCTCAGTCAACACGCGCGTCGTATCCTGGAAAGACGCTGCCGAGATGAAGCTCTCAGTCTCAAGTGCAGCCTTAGTGATTCCAAGCAAGGCCGGAGATGCTTCAGCAGGACGCTTGCCTTCAGCCTGGGCCTTCAAGTTCACTTCCTGGAAAGACTGCTTCTCAACCTGCTCGCCCCAGAGGAAATCAGTGTCGCCCGCATCCGTAATGCGAACCTTGCGCAGCATCTGTCTGACAATGATCTCGATGTGCTTATCATTGATCTCCACACCCTGCAGGCGATAAACTTCCTGAACTTGATTTACCAAGTATTCCTGAAGCTCCTGCGGTCCACAGATCTCGAGAATTTCCTGAGGAACAATCGGCCCTTCCGTCAACTGCTGTCCCTTGGAGACATAGTCGCCCTTGTACACGACGATATGCTTGCCCATCGGGATCAGATGTTGCTCCTCGTCACCCGTTACGGAATCGCGGATCAGGAGACAGCGTCGACCGCGCTGGTTTGCGCCGAAGTCCACAACGCCGTCAATCTTTGCAATTTCCGCCGCATCTTTCGGGCGACGCGCTTCAAAGAGTTCCGCCACACGGGGCAGACCACCGGTGATATCCTTGGTCTTGGACTCCTTGCGTGGAGTCTTGGCGAGAACCTCGCCTGCCGCGACCTTTTTCCCGTCCTTCACCATGACATGGGCGCCGGCCGGAATGTTATAAATCATCGGCTGCTCGCCGCTGCCGAACGTAACGAGAATCTGGGGATGGAGATCTTCCTTGTGTTCCAGGACAACGGTGCCCATCAAGCCAGTGGACTGATCCACCTCTTTCTTGACAGTCACATTCTCGATAAAACCCTGGAATCGCACAGACCCTGGCTTCTCTGCCAGAATCGGCACGCTATAGGGATCCCACTCGATGAAACTCTGGGCCTTTTTCACGCGGCCGCCATCCGCAACCGAAATGATCGCGCCGATCGCAATCGAATGGCGCTCAACCTCACGTCCGGAATCATCAAACACCGCTACTGAACCGTTCTTGTTCAGGACAACTAAATCACCCTGACCGTTCACTACAGTGCGCATATTGGTGTACTGAATGACACCGTCATGCTTGGAAATCACATGCGGCTGCTTGAACACAGAGCTCGCGGTACCACCGATATGGAAAGTACGCATCGTCAGCTGGGTGCCAGGCTCACCGATGGACTGGGCGGCAATGATGCCCACTGCCGCTCCCATTTCAACCGGTCTTCCGTTGGACAAGTCCCGGCCGTAGCACTTGGCGCAAATTCCCCGCCGGGTCTCGCACGTAAGGACACTGCGGATACGAACCTTCTCAATGTCGGCATTCATGACCGCCTCGGCCTTGGCCTCATCAATGAGCCCGGAAGCGGGGACAATCACTTCGCCCGTGACGGGATTCACAATGTCGTTCAACGCCGTCCTGCCCTTGATTCGGTCGGCCAGCGAAACCAGGTTCTCATCTCCTTCGCCGATTCCCTTGACCTCAATACCGTTAAGCGTGTTGCAATCCTGCTCGATGATCCGCACATCCTGCGCCACATCCACAAGTTTGCGGGTCAGGTATCCGGCATCGGCGGTTTTCAACGCGGTATCGGCCAAACCCTTGCGGGCACCGTGCGTACTGATGAAGTATTCCAGAACGCTCAGGCCTTCTCGGAAATTCGACACAATCGGCCGCTCAATAATTTCGCCGGACGGCTTGGCCATCAATCCGCGCATACCGGCCAGCTGACGAATCTGCTGCCGACTGCCACGGGCTTTGGAATCCACCATCATGAAAATCGGGTTCGCCTCATCGCTGCCCTCATTTTCCTCAATGGCACGATACATCGCGTTGGATGTTTCTTCCGTGGCCTGGGTCCAGATATCGACAATCTTGTTGTAACGCTCCCCATCGGTAATAATACCACGGCGATACTGGCTTTCTACCTCGCCGACGGACTTATGCGCCTTGGCGATAATATCTTCCTTCTCCGCCGGGATAATCATATCCGACAGGCCAATCGAGATTCCCGCCAGGGTCGCATGCTCGAAGCCAATATTCTTCAGGCTATCCAGTACGCGAACGGTTTCAGCGTGGCCGCTAACGCGATAACACTGCCAGATCAGCTTCCCGAGGAATGACTTGTCACAACACCGGTTGATGAAACCAAGGGTATCAGGAAGGATTTCATTGAAGAATACCCGCCCAACAGTGGTCACAAGCATCTTTGAGGCGGGATCGCCAAACACGGTCTTGCGCTTGAAGTCAGGATTCTTGAAACGAACCCGACTATGAATCTTAAGGGCGCCGTCGTCGTACGCCAGACGAACCTGAGCGGCCTCGTCGAAGATCGGAAGACGTTCCTGCTCCTGCCCTTGGCCGGAGGCCTTGCGGCGCGCTTCCTTAATCCGGTCCTTCTGGGCGGCAGAGGTCAAATAGTAAATTCCCAAAGCGATATCCTGCGTCGGCGTCATCACCGGTTTCCCGCTGGAGGGCGAAAAGACGTTGTTCGTCGAAAGCATCAATAGGCGGGACTCCATCTGAGCCTCAATGGATAGCGGCACATGGACCGCCATCTGGTCACCGTCGAAGTCGGCGTTGTAGGCCGTACACACAAGCGGATGAACCTGAATCGCCTCGCCCTCCACCAGGGTGGGCTCAAAAGACTGAATGCTCAGACGGTGCAACGTAGGCGCGCGGTTCAGCATCACCGTCTTGTCGCGGGTGATCTCCTCGAGAATCGCCCAAACCTCATCCGACTGCTTGTCAATCAGCTTCTTTGCGCTACGCACCGTGTGCGCCACACCCATCTCCTTGAGACGGCGGATAATGAATGGCTCGAATAGTACTAGGGCCATTTTCTTGGGAAGTCCGCACTGGTGCAGCTTCAGCTCGGGTCCGATGACAATCACAGATCGGCCAGAATAGTCCACGCGCTTGCCGAGAAGGTTCTGGCGGAATCGGCCTCCCTTGCCCTTGAGCATGTCGCTCAGGGACTTGAGTGGACGGTTTCCCGCGCCGGCAACGGCACGGCCATGTCGCCCATTGTCAATAACGGCATCCACCGCTTCCTGCAACATTCGCTTCTCATTCCTGATGATCACATCCGGCGTCTTGAGTTGCAGCAGATTCTTCAGCCGGTTGTTGCGGTTGATGACTCGACGATAAAGGTCATTCAGGTCCGATGTCGCAAAGCGCCCGCCCTCCAGAGGAACAAGGGGACGAAGATCCGGCGGAATCACCGGCATGACTTCCATGATCATCCATTCAGGACGCGTATTGCTTGTCAGGAAACCCTCAAGAACCTTCATGCGCTTGGAGATTTTCTTGCGATTCTGCTTGCTGCGAGTGGTCTCCATCGCCGCATCCAGCTCGACCAGCGTCTTCTCCAGGTCAATTTTCTTCATCAAGTCACGAACGGCCTCGGCGCCGATGCGTGCCGTGAAACTGTCGCCGTACTTCTCCTGGGCTTCCCGGTATTCCATTTCGCTTAAAAGCTGTTTCTCCTGGAGGGCGGTGTCACCGGGCTCAACCACCACATAATCCTCGTAGTAGAGAATGCGCTCAAGGGCGCGAGCCGTCATGTCGAGCACAAGACCCAGGCGACTCGGAGTACACTTGAAGAACCAGATATGGGAAACCGGCACCGCTAGGTCAATATGCCCCATGCGCTCACGGCGAACGCGGGACTGCGTGATCTCGACACCGCAACGGTCGCAAATCACACCCTTGTGCTTAATGCGCTTGTATTTTCCGCAACTGCACTCCCAATCCCGGGTGGGACCGAAAATGCGTTCACAAAACAAACCGCCCTTTTCAGGCTTATAGGTGCGGTAGTTGATCGTTTCCGGATTCTTCACCTCACCATGGCTCCATCCCCGGATCGTTTCCGGGGAAGCCAAGGTGATGTTCACGGAATCAAACCCCTCCATCAGGGGCATTCCAAGCCGCTCGCGGGCGGCAGAATTTGTCAAGGTACGTTCAGACATAGGTGACTCGGCGTTGCCGCCGCCTCCGTTAAACTCGCTTTTCCTTCGATTCAGCCCGCACGTCCAACCCAATGGCACGTAATTCATTGATCAGGACGTTAAACGACTCGGGGCGATCCGCCTCCAGCACGTTCTCACCCTTCACGATGGATTCATAGATCCTTGTGCGACCATTCGTGTCGTCACTCTTGACCGTCAGCAGCTCCTGCAACGCGTAAGCCGCGCCGTAGGCCTCCAGGGCCCAGACTTCCATTTCACCCAGGCGCTGTCCGCCGTATTGCGCCTTGCCGCCAAGCGGTTGCTGGGTGACAAGCGAATACGGCCCCACGGCGCGGGCATGAATCTTATCGCTGACCAAGTGGTGAAGCTTAAGCATGTAGATGTAGCCCACCACGACCCGCTGGTCGAAGGACTCCCCGGTTCGCCCGTCAAAAAGCTGAGTCTTTCCGTCAGCAGGAAGTTTGGCGTCCTTCATGAGGTCATGGATGCGCTTCTCCGAAATACCGTCGAACACCGGCGTGCTGGCATACAGTCCCAGAATCTTGCAGGCCCACCCCAGATGGGTTTCGAGAACCTGTCCAACGTTCATACGTGACGGCACACCCAACGGGTTCAAAACAATGTCTACCGGTGTCCCATCAGGAAGGAACGGCATGTCCGCTTCCGGAAGGATACGGGCAACAACACCCTTGTTACCGTGGCGTCCGGCCATCTTGTCACCTACCGACAGCTTCTTCTTGCTCGCGATATAGACACGCACCTGCTTGATGATGCCCTGATCAACCTCGTCGCCGCTCTCCAGCCGATCCATCGCGTTCTCGTACTCGTGCTCAAGTTCAACGAATTTCTGCTGGTACTCGCCGATGATCTCCTGAATCTTGATCTGAATCGGGCTGCTCTCAATCGCAATATGGG